>CAZTXH010000148.1:0-6094 GCA_964617415.1 uncultured Rikenellaceae bacterium
TATGGAGACGGTAACTATGTTTATACTGAAAATGTATGGTGGGCAGGCGGAACTAGATAGGTTCTCCTTTTCAAATTCTAACTATTAAAAAATGTAAAGATGAAAAAAATACAAATATTTGGATTAATTATCACATTGATAATGATATCCTTTGGGTGTGAAGAGGAAAAGGATCCCGCAGGAGCAAGAGGTACTGCGGTAATGCCTTCAGTATCTGAGCCGAATCCGGGAATTTTTATTGCCGGTGATGAGAACTCATATATAGAATTTGAAGTCGATTTTGAGGAAGGAACACAGGCCGATCAAACAAGTGTTGTTGTTTCTCACGGAACTAACTTTGAAAGAATAAGTATCGCTGATTTAACAACATTCCCGGCGACTGTCTCTTTTACCCTTGGTGAAGTTCTTAATATACTCGGCACCAGTATGTCTGCCATAAATACGGGCGATATTATTTATGTTGAGGTTGAGACTACTCTTGATGGTATAACCTCACGATCCAATTCCGCATTGGCCATTCCTGTGGTTTGTGAATTTGATCCTGACCTCTCTGTAGGGAATTATCGTGCTGTATCTGCAGATTGGGCTGTAGATGGTGCTGTAACCTTAACAGCGGATCCTGACGATCAATATACTATCTATGTTACAGGGCTGCCGGAACTTGATGGATTAACCGGAGATCTCGGCCCCTTAGTGATGCATATTAATTCGGCTACGTTAGAGGTTATTGCTGATAAGACAGCTCTTGCTTCTGATGTATTTGGATTATATCATAATTTCTCTTATGAGGGAACAGGATCCTTTAACTCATGCGATGGTTCATATAGCATGTATTTTACTATTACTGTTGACGAAGGAAGCTTTGGGGCTTATTCTTTCACTTTTACACGAATGTAAAATTCTGTTATTAAATAATGAAGAGGCTGACTTAAATGAGGTCAGCCTCTTTTTATATAAATTAGTTTTATTCGCTTGTCCGGTAAATTATTACTGTTATCTTTGCACCCACAATTTAAAACAGGTAAAATATTAAGCGTTAATTATTAATGGCAGTTAAAATCAGATTAGCCAGAAAAGGCCGTAAAAAGCTGGCCTATTACCACATAGTAGTAGCAGATAGCAGGTCGCCACGGGATGGCAGATATATTGAAAAGATCGGTAAATACAATCCGCTCACTAACCCCGCTACTATCGAATTAGATTTCGACAAGGCTCTGGGTTGGCTGCAAAATGGCGCAATACCTACAGAAACATGTCGAGCTATCCTTTCTTATAAAGGAGTTCTAATTAAGAAACATCTTCTTGAAGGAGTCCGAAAAGGTGCTTTTGATGAGGCTGAAGCTACTAAACGGTTTAATGAGTGGATGAAGAATAACCAGGAAAAGATCGATGCAAAGAGATCAGGACTTGAGAAATCTAAAGATGAAAGGCTGGTTGCTATGCTTGAAGCCGAAAAGAAAATAAGGGAGGCAAGAGCTGCAAAGCTGGCTAAAAAACAGGCCGATAAAGCAGCTAAAGAGGAAACTGCAACTGAAGAAACATCAACTACAGAAGAGTCTGTGGAAATTCAAGCTGAAAAAATAACAGAAACAGCAGAAGTGACAACCGAAACTTCATCAGAAACCACTGAAACACCGAAAGGAACAGAATCTAAAAAAGAGACTGCTGATACTGAGGTAAAATCTGAAGCGAAGGAAGATTCAACTGATGCTCCGACAGAAGCTGAAACAAAAAAAGAGAAGGCAGATGTAAAGAATGAAGCAAAACCTGCTGAGACAAAAACAGACAAAGATAAACCTACAGAAGAGAAATCATCTGAAGAGACTAAAACTGAAGAAAAAACCGGCAAATAATTCCGGCGGTAAGGATCAGTGATCCAATGATTTATCATACCGGCATATTACTTGGATGTATTAAGAAGATCCATGGTCATGAAGGCACTGTAGCTGTTAAGCTGGAAAAGACAATTACAGAAAAAATACCTGAAATGAAATCGGTTTTTCTTGAAATAGAAGGGAAACCGGTTCCTTTTTTTATATCTGAATCAGAATTCAAAGGTGGAGATATAATGAAGATCAGGTTAGAAGGATATGATACATTTGAAAAGATTAGCGAATTCACCGGCTGCCGGGTGTTTCAGGATTCAGGTCTAAAAAAACCAGAATTAACCAGCAACCCCATAAACATTAAAGGATTTAAAGTTAAACTGCATGATAACAGTCTGGCAGGAACTGTAATTGAAGTGATTGAAAATCCGGGACAATGGCTAATAAAGGTCGAAAAAGAAGAAGGGAAAGAATTACTTATCCCTTTTCATGAAGATCTGATAATTCAGATTGACTGGAAAAAGAAGATCATTTTTATGGATCTTCCGGAAGGATTAACTGAGATCAATTAACCGCCCGACCCCCCAACCCCCCTGAAGGGAGGCTAAATTGTAGAAGTAATTAATTCAGTAGTTGAATTTAAGCCCCCTGCCTGCCGGCAGGCAGGCCTTTAGGGGGTGGTCCCGAGTACTCGGGACCGGGGGTTATGCAACGATTCCTTTATTAATACGTCTTTATATTAAATCATTTCAAACAAAAACATACTATAATGAAAAGGGCAACCCTATTATTAGTTATTATGAGCCTTGCATATTCTATTTCAGCAGGGCAAACAGTTAAGGAAACCAGGGATCTGGATGGCTTTACTTCTGTCGGATTTGGAATTGCAGGTAGCCTTCATATAGAAATTGGCCCAAAATTCAGTGTTATTCTTGAAGGAGATAAGGATGATCTTGAAGATGTTGTTACAGAAGTTATTGGAGATAGGCTTCGGATAAAACACGAAAGATGGAGATTCAATTTCAGATTCAGAGAAAGAGTAGATATCTATATTACAATGCCTGAGTTGGAAGGTCTTGGTGTTTCAGGTTCAGGAAAAGCCGAAGTGCTTGATGATATACGGGGAGAAAATCTCGATCTCAGTGTTAGCGGCAGTGGTAACATAATTACTGCTGACTTGATTGTTGAAAATCTGGATTGCAGTATTTCCGGATCAGGAAACATCAGACCTGGAGGTGGAACTGCAGAAAATGCAGAATTATCAATAAGTGGTTCAGGTGACTATTATGGTGATGAGATGAAAGCTGAAACAATGGAAGTAAGTGTATCAGGAAGTGGCAATTGCCGTTGTTATGTTACCGGTTCTCTTGAAGCAAGGGTATCAGGAAGCGGTCATATATCTTATTCCGGTGATCCAAGAATTGATGCAAGAGTGTCAGGATCAGGACGTGTAAGATCTGTAAACTAAATTATTTCCTTAGGATCTTAATAACGCCGTTATTCTCTATTTTTATTATGGGAGAAGCAGATAAGACCCGACTGTCTTTCTGGCGATGTTTTACCACGTAATCAACTGATTTGATTATTTCTTTATTTATTTCAATGAAGTTTGATGGTGTTGGCTGTCCGGTAATATTTGCCGATGTTGAAACAAGGGGTTTACTGAACTGCCTGATAAGCTCTCTGCAGAATTTGTCATTACAGATCCGGATACCAACAGATCCATCTTTATTGGAAATCCCTTCAGCAAGGTTAATTCCTTCCGGATAGATTATTGTCAGAGGGGATGTGGCAACGGAAATAAGCCTGGAGGCTTCTTCCGGAATAGCTTTTACGTAGCTCTCAAGCATTGATATATCACTAACGAGGATTATAAGACTTTTCCCGTCTGATCTTCTCGATTTTATTTCATTTATTTTTTGTACTGACAGGGAATTTGTAGCATCACAACCCAGTCCCCAGATTGTATCAGTAGGATAAAGTATGACACCACCATCTTTAAGTACCTTAAGTGATTTCCTCAGGTCTTCTTCAAAGTTCATTGCTTGGTGATGAGCTCTTTTTTGCTTCCCGGTTAAGTTTTCGCAGTTTGGCATATTTAAGATAACTTGAATATGCACCGGTTTTGCATATAACATATCCATTCCTTCCATCAATAAAACCCAGGCGGATGAAGTATGTCTGGAAGAAACGCCATATCATATGTATTGCAGGAGTGAGGAACCAGACTTTTTTACCTTCTTTAAAATATTCTTGAGCAGCAATTTCTGAGTATTTTTCTATTTTTTGAGTAAGATCCTGTTCGGAGGTACATGGCCAGTGCAGAAGATCACCCTTGAGTTTGCTTATTCTACTGTCATGATTCATTATAAATGTTTCATGTACATTTATTAAACCCCATTCACCCTTGCAAGCTTTAAAAAGACGGAGCTGCCTGTCAGGATACCATGCAGAATGACGGATCCATTGTCCACAGTAATTGCTTAGCCTGTTAAATTTATAACCATCATATTTTATATTGTGTTGTTTAACCTCCAGCAATGATTTCTGAAGATCTTCACTGAGGGCTTCATCAGCATCAAGCGATAATATATATGGATATGAAGCTAAAGAAACTGCGAAATTCTTCTGGTCCATGAATCCAGTAAATTCATGTTTTACAAACTTAACATTGTGTTTATTGCAAACCTCTTCTGTGGAGTCTGTTGAAAATGAGTCGACTACAATTATTTCATCTGCAACATCATCAAGTGATTGAAGACACTGTTCGATTAGTTTTTCTTCATTCATAGTAATAATTACAGCAGATATTTTGTGCATGACAGCAGAAGTCAGTTTTTTTCGCGGCATAAATATACTAACTAAAGTAACAATAAAACGAAAAGGATTCGAAAAAAGTGATTAAACAGGCGAAATTTTGAGTAAAAAAATCAGAATATCAAATTAGTAAACATTAATGATTAATCAATTTATCTATTGATTTATTAATAATTTTAAAAATATATCCTATTCTTAGAACTTTAGATATAATAAATTCATTCTTTGCTTCATTTCGTTAATTACAGCTTTCTCCTTATCAATTGAATCAGCTTCGAAGGTAACTGAGAATCGGATATATTTCCCGGCATCATCCCAGGGCACAGTTGATATCAGTGACTTTCTAATGAGAAATTCGGAGAATTGAGAGGCTGAATTAAATATTTTGCCATCTTCTGTTCCGTAAGGGGCTTTAACATAGCAATAAAATGATCCTTTAGGTTTTTTAGCTTTGAATCCTATTTCATTAAGAGCTTCAACAAGAAAATCAAAGCGTCTTGAATATTTTTCTATTGTTTTTTCTGTAATCTCAGTATTTTTCAATGCCTGAATACCTGCTTTCTGAATTGCCCTGAATTGTCCGGAATCAGTATTGTCTTTAACTGTTGCGTAGGCCTTAACAGCTTTGCTGTTTCCACAAATAAATCCTATTCTCCAGCCTGTCATGTTAAATGCTTTTGATAAAGAATGGACCTCAATTCCCACGTCCATGGCTCCTTCAGCGGAAAGAAAGCTTAAGGGTTTATATCCATCATAGGTTAATGCGCTATAGGCAGCATCATGAATGACAACAATACCATTTTTCAAAGCGAAGTCAGCAATTTCATTGAAAAATTCTCTAGTTGCAACAGCACCTGTAGGATTATTAGGATAATTTAGATAAAGTAATTTGGCTCTCTTAAGAACATCGGGTGGTATTGAACTGAGATCAGGGAGAAAATTATTTATTTCCCATAGCGGTAGTTTAAAAACTTCACCACCAAGATATTTTGTATATGTCGCCGCAACAGGATAGCCCGGAACAGTAGTAAGTAGAATATCCCCCGGATTAATAAAACAAATTGCTATCATGGCAAGTATTGGTTTTGATCCTATGCCATGAATTATATTTTCCTGTGTAATAATTCCCGTTAGGTCATATACTTTTTCCAGATAATGAGTTGCAGCTTCCCTGAATTCCGGTATTCCATTATCTGCATACCATCTGTTTTCAGGTTTACCAGCCTCCTCTGCCAGAGTTTTTACTACAAGCATATCGGCCGGCCAGTCTGGTTCACCCACTCCCATATCAATAAGATCCATATCAGGATGAGCCTTTTTTGCAGCAGCCTTGGCTCTTTTTATAGTTTCAAATTTGTATATGGTGGTTGACTTACCAAAGTCTAATCCGCCAAGACGATCAGATATTTTATCATCAATAAAAACACTCATATTGCCTGAATATTTTTGGT
>CAZTXH010000149.1:0-6073 GCA_964617415.1 uncultured Rikenellaceae bacterium
GTACTCCTTAAAAGTATATTCAAGCTTATTACCTGTTTTCCTTGCAATATCAACAAGACCAAGCCCCCCTCCTCCTTTTGCAGATATCCTCTGGTGATTAAGGATAAATTTATAAAGTTCCTTTATCTCCTCATGGGAAGATCTGTTGATCCTTTTTATCTTTTCTTCAAGTTTTTCAATATTATCAGCATGAACAAAGTTCCCTGTAATTATTTTATAACCAGTATCAACTTTCTGGACTACAAGGAGACCAAACTTATCTGATTCCTGATCCTCAAAATCGTCCGGTACTTTGTCAACATGGTGATATAGATTCTGGAGACTTTCAACAAGAACATTATAGACCTTTTTCCTAAGCTTCGATTGCTCATTCACCTCTGCCATTTTGTCTTCTACAGTATCAAGCACATGGTTGATGACATCTGAATCAACATTACCCTTGTAAAAGAGGATAACATTATTTTTGGCATGATTCTTTACGTAATTCTCAATATCAAAGCTCATTTAAGCTTCTTTTTTGGATAAGGTCTCTTTTTCCGATAACAAATATAATAAAAAAATGAAGTTACCAAATTATAACTTCTCCACTTGAATTCAACAAAATACACCTGGTTTTTTGATAAAGGTACACAATTGTTTTTATAAACAACACTTTCATCTATTCACACTATTATGTACCTTCTTTGTACCATGATACATTTCATACTCGGCAAGAATACATTTCAGTGGACCATTATAAAGAATATATTTCGAGTTAATCTTTAATCCAACATAGTTCAGGTACTCTTTTTGAGTTGTTAATATCCAGGCTTTGTAACCCGGGAACTTATGTTTTAGTGTTGTTCCAATCATACTGTAAAGTTCCCGTGGATCACCAGGTTTAAGTCTCTCACCATAAGGTGGATTCAAAAACAGATAACCCTCTTCATCTGAAGGTTTGAGATACTTAAAATCTGATACTCTGGCTTTAATGACATCGGATAATCCGGCATTTTTCACATTAGTTATTGTCTGTCGTATTGCCTCTTCTGATACATCGCTTGCTGTTATTGAGACCGGGCTGTTATAAATATGCTTATTGGCGTCATTTTTGATCCGGACAAACAGGTCTTCATTAAAGTCTTTCCATCTGGTAAATCCAAAGGATCTCCTGAATTTCCCTGGTGGTATCCGGCATGCAATCAATCCTGCTTCTACAGGTATTGTTCCGGATCCGCACATCGGGTCTGTCAATGGTACTGTCGCTTCCCAATCTGACAGGTATAGTATTCCCGCTGCAAGCACCTCATTCAGAGGAGCAATAGGATTAGTTGTCCTGTACCCTCGTTTATACAATGGCTCACCGGATGAATCCAGTGAAATATCTACATTTTCATTACTGATATGCACATTTATGATAATATCAGGATCAAGGGTGTCAATACCTGGTCTTCTTCCTCTCTTCCTTCGAAAGTAATCAGCAACCGCATCCTTAACTACCAATCCCGAGTAACCGGTATGTTTGAATATTTTGGAATTAACTACAGAGGCAACAGAGAATTCGCTATCCGGATTCATAAATACTGACCAGTCTATCTCAAAGCTCTTTCTGTAAAGATCATCTTTTGAATGGATCCTAAAACTGTTTATATGGAAAAGTACCGAAAGGGCTGTTCTAACACAGTAATTGACCTTATAAAGGGTTTCCAAATCACCTGTGAATGATACGGCTCTGTTCAGAACGTTTATATCCTTTATTCCCATCCCACGAAGTTCACCTGCAAGAACCTTCTCCAGACCAAATAATGTCTTTGCAATAAATTTCATAGCTTACAGTAGCCTTTTCAATCTCTCAAAAATAATATTTTCCTATATTGTACTATAATCGATTTCTTTTCGTTTTATTATTTAATAATAATAAGTACCTTTCCACAAAACATACTATATTAATCATGAAGAAACTTACAGGTATACTCTTCCCCATAATAATAACTACTACTCTTTTTACATCATGTAAAAAAGATCTCCCGCTTGCAGAGTCAATAATAGGTAAATGGGAGGTAAAATCTTATAAGTATATCATATATCAGGACAATGTTATGAAATCGGAAGTGATAATTTACCTTGAAACAGGTGAAATGGCTATTCAATTTGCCGAAGAAGGTATAGGAATTATGTATGAAAATAATGAGATGGCTGGCAACTTTGAATGGTCATTAAGCGGAACCATTGTTACAGCGAACTTTGCTAACGGACCGGTTACCTGGAGTATTAACATTGATGATGATATCCTTGTATGGTCATACACTGAAAGTGAGGTTGAGGGTGATATCACCTATGAATATGAGTTTTTCTACACTGCCGAAAGAACGGGATAATTAAATATCCAGTCAATAACACTTATATGTATCCCAGTATCCTGTTGTAAATATCCTTATCTGAGATTATCTCAAGGGCTTTGTCAATTACTTTATCATCTTCATTGATGATACGGTAATACTCGTTTGTCTGCCATATATTGTTTGCCACCAGAGCTTTCAGCACCAAAAGGATCTTCTTTTCTGATGTATTATATTGTGCTTCATTATATTTCACTCCTTCCTTCTCACCTTCGTTAATAAAATCTTTTATTTCATCAGCAGAGAATTCAAATCGTTCTTTAAAGGCATCAAATGTTTTAAACTCAGAAATAATTTCTTTTCTATTCTTATCTGCATATTCAAGAACAAATGAATTGAATATTCCTTTCCTTACCAGAGTCCTGTAATAATCAGAATAATCTGTAGTATCTGCAGGTACAAAAATATCCGGCATAATACCGCCACCACCATAAACTGTTCGTTTGTTGATCAAAGTTTTAAACTTAAGTGAATCAGGGAAATGAATACTATCTGCCGACATCATTTCACCAGTTGAATATCTTTTATAAAAATCAGATACATATTTTTCATAGCCATCTTTATATGGTCTCTGTATCAATCGGCCCGCAGGTGTATAGTAACGAGCTATTGAAAGTCTGATCATTGAACCGTCGGTAAGGTAATAACCATTCTGCACAAGTCCTTTCCCGAAGGTACGTCTTCCGACAATAATACCTCTATCCCAATCCTGAAGAGCCCCGGCAAATATCTCACTGGCTGATGCTGAACCCTCATCAGTAAGCACAACCACTCTGGCAAGAGAGAGAGGTCCACTGCCTGACGATTTATAATCTTCCCTCGGTTTTTTTCTTCCTTTAAGGTAAACCAAAAGATTTTTGGTTGAAAAGAAATTATCAGCAAGCTCTGTTGCAGCAGTCATAACGCCTCCTCCATTACCACGAAGGTCAATAATAATATTCATCATATTACTTTTCAGAAGAGTATCCAGTGCATTATCAAATTCTTTTCCGGTTGTAACTGCAAATTTATTTAATCTCACATAACCAATTTCATTATCAAGCATATAGGCTGCATCAAGACTGTTTATTGGTATTTTATCTCTTATTATTGTAAATTCAAGAATATCCTTTACTCCTTTTCTGTAGACATTAACATTCACCTTTGTCCCTTTTGGTCCAAGTAATCTGCTTCTCACTCCATTTGTAGAGATGCCTATTCCTGAAACTTTCTCTCCATCAATATTGATTATCCTGTCACCTGCACATAATCCAACCTTTTCAGAAGGCCCTCCTGAAATAGGTTCAATGACTATGATCGTATCCTTAAGAAGATTAAACTGGATTCCAATACCCTCAAAATTACCTTGAAGTGGTTCATTCATATCTCTTACATCTTCTGCTGATATATATGTTGAGTGAGGATCAAGACCTCTTAACAGGTCAATTATTACTGATTCAGTAATTTTATCCAGATTAACAGTATCTAAATAAAAAGCATCAATAAGACCTAAAGTCCTTCCGATTTTAAAAGTTCCTTCATTGATGGTCTGGCCTAAAGAAACCTGCGAAAGCAGTATAAATAATACTTTTATTATTATTATTCCCGTTCGATTGATTTTCATTTATGAAGATTATTTATTTCAAATATTTATCTGACAATTTATATGCCTTTTTTGTTTTTTAAAAGTTTTATCCCTAAAATCAACATTTCCGACTTCTTACTGCCTACTTCTTACTTTCTCTGCTCTGTCTCTCAGCCCTGTGCCCTAAGCCCCATGCCCTGTGCCTTTCTATTCCCATTCTATTGTTGAAGGAGGTTTGGAGCTTATATCATAAACGACCCTGTTTATACCCTTAACCTTGTTTATTATTTCGGATGATATTGCTGCCAGGAAATCATGTGGCAAATGTGACCAGTCTGCTGTCATACCATCAGTTGAGGTTACTGCCCTGAGGACTATAGTATTTTCATATGTTCTTTCATCACCCATTACACCAACAGACTGGACAGGCAGAAGTATAGCACCTGCCTGCCATACAGAGTCATAAAGTCCCTGTTTAATTAAACCTGATATGAATATATCATCTGCCTCCTTCAAGATATCAAGCTTTTCCCTTGATATTTTTCCAAGCAGGCGTACTGCCAGACCCGGTCCCGGAAAAGGATGTCTCTTCAATATATATTCCGGTAAACCCAGGGCATAGCCCAGCTTTCGTACTTCATCTTTAAACAAAAGTTTTATTGGCTCAATAATTTTAAGATTCATCTTTTCCGGAAGTCCTCCTACATTATGATGTGATTTTATTTTTGCTGACGGACCATTAACTGATTTAGATTCAATCACATCCGGGTAAATTGTTCCCTGGGCCAGCCATTTCACATCCTTTACTTTAAGTGCCTCTTCCTCAAATACTTCAATGAATACTTTGCCGATTATTTTTCTTTTCATTTCCGGGTCGCTCACACCTTCAAGCTTATCCAGGAATCTGTCAGAAGCATCAACACCGATAACATTTAGCTGCAGTCCATAATATGATTCCAGGACTTTTTGGAATTCATTTTTACGGAGCAATCCATTATCCACAAATATACATGTAAGATTCTTCCCAATAGCTCTGTTTATAAGGGAAGCAGTAACAGTAGAGTCGACACCACCGGAAAGGCCCAGAATAACTTTATCATCTCCAAGTTGTATCTTAAGGCTTGCAACAGATGATTCTGCAAATGATACAGGTGTCCAGTCAGGAGAACATCCACAGATACCGGTTACAAAGTTGGCAAGTATTTTATTCCCTTCTTTAGTATGCCATACTTCGGGATGGAATTGAATACCCCAGGTATTTTCTCCTTTTATATTGAATGCACCTGCTTTAACATCGGCAGTTGATCCGATTATCTCATAATTATCAGGAAGCAGGGAAATAGTATCTCCATGTGACATCCATACCTGTGAACCCGGGGTAACATTCCTGAATAATGGATCAGTTGTATTAATATGACTAAGATTGGCTCTACCGTATTCACGGTTCTTTGAAGGTAAAACTTCTCCTCCGTAGCCCTGGACAAGATATTGAGCGCCATAGCATACTCCAAGAAGGGGTAGGTTACCCTTTATTCTTTTCAGATGGGGGATTGGTGCATTTTCATCACGTACCGAGGCGGGGCTACCTGAGAGAATTACTCCTCTGACAGTTCCATCGGGTTCGGGGAAATTATTATATGGATATATCTCACAATAGACATTCAGTTCCCTTATTCGCCTGGCAATAAGCTGTGTATATTGTGATCCGAAATCCAGTATTAATATTTTTTCCTCCAAATCTTATAGATTTTGTTTATTAATGAGTTCAAATATAGAAATTCTTTGTTTACAGATTTATTTTTTCCCTATCTCATAGGTTTTTCCATCAATAGCAGGATAGGTTTCAGGAAATATCGATCTTGCTTCATCGATAAGAGGATCGATATCCTTATATCTTGATGAGAAATGGCCTATAATCAGAGTTCCTGCATTTGCACCGGCGGCAGTTCTGGCAGCATTATATGTTGTTGAGTGGCCGGTTGTCTTTGCCATTTCCACCATACTTTTATCAAAGGTTGCCTCATGGTATAAAACATCAACACCTTTTACAAATGATGCAAGACGTTTAAAGTATCTTGTATCGCTGCAATATGCATAAGAGAGTGGTTTAGGTCCCGGATGTGTTATATCT
>CAZTXH010000150.1:0-6073 GCA_964617415.1 uncultured Rikenellaceae bacterium
TACAGAGAATGAAGAATTACACAGACAGAAGGATGAAGAGATCCGGATGCCTGATAATACATATAAACCCGGTTGCAACAAACTTGATTCTTATAACTGGCTGAAAGATATTCCGGAATGCCCCGGAGAAAATGAAATAGTCGAAATCAGGTTTAAAAACACCCGAAAAGGATTCTACTGGAATATAAATAATCTCAGGTTCGAGATTGGTGATCTGGTTGCTGTTGAAGCTTCTCCCGGACATGATATAGGAAGAATATCCATGATAGGGAGGCTCGTCCGGGAACATCTTAAGAAACTCAAAATCATACCCCCGCTCGATGATATGAAAAAAGTATATCGGAAAGCAAAAGTTGTTGATATACAAAAATGGGAAGAAGCAAAAGCACTTGAGGTCCCGACAATGCTTAAATCCAGGCAGATAGCTGAAGACCTTAATCTTGATATGAAAATAGGGGATGTTGAATATCAGGGTGATAAAACAAAAGCTATATTCTATTATATTGCTGATGAAAGGGTCGATTTCAGACAATTAATCAAAGTGCTTGCTGAAGAATTCAAGGTAAGAATAGAGATGCGTCAGATAGGAGCACGCCAGGAAGCCGGCAGGATAGGAGGAATAGGATCTTGTGGCAGGGAACTATGCTGTGCAACATATATCACAAACTTTACATCTGTTACAACTTCTCATGCAAAATACCAGGAACTATCACTGAATCCACAAAAACTTGCCGGACAATGCGGTAAACTGAAGTGCTGCCTTAATTTTGAGGTTGACTGTTATGTAGATGCCCAGAAAAACTTCCCTCCAAAAGATGTTCCACTTGAAACAATTGACAGTACAGCCTATTTTCAGAAAATGGAGGTTCATAAAGGAATTTACTGGTATACTACTGATCCGGATTCAACTGCTAACATGATACCGATACCCATTGAGAGAGTCCGGAAAATTCAGGATATGAATAAAAATGGTAATAAACCGGAAAGACTCCTTCCCGGTATACAATCATGGGAAACAACACCTGCTTCTGAAGATCTTCTTAAAGAAAACAATCTGGAAAGATTCGATTCCGGTAAGTCTAAAAACAACCACCGGAAAAATTCCAAAAAAAGAAAGAACAGGAGATTTCATGATAAGAGAAAAAAATAGAGGTATAATCCTGTTATTGCTGATTCTCCTTCTTTCATGTAACAGTGATGTTATATTCACCGACAATGTAGCAATGCAAGATAATATATGGGAATTGTCCGATGTTCCTGATTTCAGATTTCTGATAGAAGATACGACTCAGCTCTCCGATGTTTATTTCACATTAAGGAGTGGATCAGATTATCCTTATCGTAATTTGTTCCTGTTTGTAACTATCTCTTCGCCTGGTGGTAATATTTTAACTGATACCCTCGAATATTATCTTACCGATGAAAAAGGTAACCGGTATGGCAAAGGATTCGGCGATATTCATGAGTTCAACCTGCCTTACAGGACTAATATCTATTTTCCAGAACAGGGAACATACTATATCAAAATTCAACATGGTATGCGTATCGGTGATCTCCCTGGTATATATGATATCGGATTGAGAATCGAAAAAAGCAAAATGTAAATTTGAAGTTGTGGGTAAGAATAAACTGACCAAATGGGCTGAGATGGCTACTTTCAATAACGTAATTGAGCCTGTGAAAAGTGAACTGCCACGTAAAGATCACCCATTAAAAGGGAGATGGCAAAAAGAGATTTTCAGTAATTTAAATCCTCTTATTCTGGAACTTGGATGTGGAAAAGGTGAATATACTATAGGTCTTGCTACCAGATTTACTCAAAACAACTATATAGGTGTCGACATAAAAGGTGCCCGAATGTGGAGGGGAGCTAAAACAGCTACTGAGAATGAAATCCCTAATGTAGCATTCCTGCGTACGAGAATAGAGTTTATTAAGTATTATTTCGCTCAAGATGAGATTGATGAAATATGGCTCACCTTTCCCGATCCGCATCCCGGCAAACGTAACTCCAATAAAAGGCTTACATCTCCATTGTTTCTTAATACTTATAGTAATTTCCTGAAAGATAATGGAATAATTCATCTGAAAACGGATAACACGGGTCTTTTTAACTATACAAAAAGACTGGTTGAACAAAACGGGCTCCCTGTGAATTTTATAAGTTATGACCTGTATGCTGATAATCCTGATGATGAAATTTTATCTATCAAAACATATTATGAAAACCTTTTTCTGGAAGAGGGATTGAAAATCAAATACATTTCTTTCAGACTTCTAAAGAATACAATCATTAAAGATGTCGAAACGGAGGAATTCTTCGATTGAACTTAAATGAATAGTTTGTATTTAATAAAAAAAAGTGGTAAAATTGCCAGCCATACGGTTGACAGAGGGTGAAACCCACGTGGTATGCCACGTTTAATTATTCAATGAAATAAAAACAAGAAAAGGTTTAATAAATATGTCAGAAACCGAAACCGTTAAAGAACGTGTATTAAAAGCTCTGGAAATAATCAGACCATATCTTCAGTCAGACGGAGGAGATATAGAGCTTGTTGATATATCAGAAGATCTTACTGTTAAAGTGAAACTAACCGGGGCATGTCATGGTTGTCCCTATAGCATGATGACTTTAAAAGCCGGGGTCGAGCAGGCATTAAGGAAGGAAGTGCCTGAAATAAAGGGTGTAATTGCTGCTTGAAAAAAGGCATCTCCCTGATTTTTGTTTACCTTTAAATACTATACCCGGTTCTGGAAAGTTTATAGTATTAAAACCCTTATATTGCTTTCAGTTAAAGCATCATATAAATACCTGCTATTGCTGGGTTTATTAATAGTCTCAGCAAATTGTTCTGTGGAAAAAAACACCAGGGCAACAAGGTTTTACCATGGAATGACCGCAAGGTATAACATATATTTCAATGGTTATGAGAGCTTTAAGGAGGGACTGGTTAAAATTACAAACGGTCATACCGACGATTATGCCGAAATATTGAATGTGTTCGAATACAGTGATCCATCTTCTGTATCAATTTGTAGTTCAGACATGGATAAAGCTATCCAGAAAGCCTCAAAACTGATCTCATTAAAATCGATAACTGCAAAACCTGAAGTAAAGGATAAGAATAATCTTTCTCAGCGAGAGAAAGAGCTGTTCAACAAAAAGGAATATAATGAATGGGTTGACGACAGCTATCTTCTTATTGGTATGGCCAGGTTTTACAAGCATGAGTATAATGAAGCTTCCTCTGTTTTTGAGTATTGTATTACCCAGGCTAATGAACTTTTGATTAGAAAAGAGGCATCTGTCTGGCTTGCCAGGGCACATAACGAGAAAGGGAATTATAGTGATTCATACCGTATTTTAAACGAATTAGTAACTTCTGAAGCATTTCCCCGGTCATTGAGAGCAATGTATTTTACAACCATGGCCGATCTATATGTAAAACAAAATAAATACACTGAAGCTATTGATCCTCTGGACAAAGCCCTTGATAATGTATCCGGAAAACACACAAAATACAGGCTTACATATCTGTTGGCTCAGCTTAATCAACAAAACGGAAATGCCCAAAGGGCAATCTCTCTCTATCGTAAGATCGTTAAAATGAATCCCCCGTATGATGTTGAATTCAATGCCAAAATAAATATTGCCGGAGTCTTTGATGTCAATTCCGGTAATCCCGGAGAAATGAAAAAAGAGATGGAGAAGATGTTAAAAGATTCCAAGAATAAAGATTATCATGATCAGATATATTATGCTCTTGGAAATTTGTCAATGAAGGAAGGAAATGAAAAAGAGGCTCAGGAATTTTACAGGAAATCAGTAATGTCCTCTTCCACGAACCAGAATCAGAGGGGAAGATCTTACCTGGCACTTGCTGAGTATTACTATAATAAACATGATCTTTTAAATGCCGGACGATATTATGATAGTACAGTAATGTTTTTAGACAATGAACATGCTGAATATCAGGCACTGAAACTAAAATCAGAGAATCTCAATACTGTAGTATCACAATTGAGTATCATCGAGACAGAAGACTCTCTTCAAAGAATTGCTACAATGTCAGAATCTGAAAGAGATGCATTTATCTCATCTATTATCAGTGAAATTACCCAGGCAGAAAATGAAGGCAGGGCTTCACAATATTCCGACAGGTTTAATCTGGGGCAATTCTATGAAAATGAAAGACGCTTCCAGGACAATATTGACCAGGAAGGTAAATGGTACTTTTATAACCAGACGGCTCTTACATTTGGTCGTACTGAATTCAGACGAAGATGGGGTATAAGAAAACTTGAAGATAACTGGCGCAGGCTTAACAAAACCACGATCAGTTCATCCATGACAACAGCCGAAAACGACGAGACCATACAAAATGGCTCTGATACACTTAATACAGGGACTCTTGACTATAAAACACCCAAGTTTTACCTTAAAGATCTTCCGCTGACTGATTCACTAATGGCTATTTCTGATAGTCGTATAGCATATGCATATCTCAATGCAGGTAAAGCTTATGCGGAAAAGATCCGCGATTTTGATGGAGCCGTTGAGTCCTTTGAGAACCTTATTTCCAGGTATCCTGAAAATGAACTTGTACCTGAAGCTTTATATAACCTTTATAAAGTAAATCAGGAAATAGACTATTCGGCAGCTGAAAGCTATAAGCAACGGCTAATTGAAGATTACCCTGAAACTGAATTTGCAAAAATGATATCCGATCCCGGATACTATGAAAAAAAGCTTGCAGATCTGAAAATGGCTGAAGAGCTTTACCGGGAAGTATATAATACTTATAATGAAGAGGATTATAATAAAGCAATTGCACTCTCCGATGATGCCCTGAAAAAATATGGACAGCATCAGCTGACCCCAAAATTTCTTTTGCTTCGTGCATATTCAATTGCACAAATAACCGATGAAAGAACGCTCAAGGACGAGCTAAATAAGATCATCGAACTGTGGCCTGAGAGTGAGGAGAGCAAAAAAGCAGCAGAAATCACTGCTTATATAAATAAGAAAGTCCCCGAACTGAAAGTTGAAGAAGAAAAAGAAATTGCCAGTGAATTATTTATAGCTGATACGACTTTAACTCATATTTTTATGCTTATTATCGAAAATCCCGCCTTTAACATTAACCAGGCAGCATTTGATGTGATAAGCTTTAACATCGATAATTATACAAATCTTAATTACAGAACTGAAGGAACACTGGTGGATAATAAATATATAATGATCAGGGTATCAGGATTTGAAGAATATTCATATGCAATGGATTATTACAAGTCATTTTCAAATGAAAATGTGGTAAGAAATCCATCCGAATCCAGGATGTATTCTTTCATTATAAATGACAATAATCTCAGGGTTTTGAATGAAGACAAAAACCCGGAACGGTATCTTCTTTTCTTTATGGATAACTACATGAAATGAAAAAGATAAGAATATTATGGACAGATGATGAGATTGAGGTTCTTAAACCCCATATCCTTTTTCTTCAGAATAAAGGTTATGAAATAGATACCTGTTCAAACGGGAATGATACAATTGATCTTGTAAGACAAAATTCCTATGACCTTATATTTCTCGATGAACATATGCCGGGACTAAGCGGCATTGAAACTCTCAGGCTTATCAGGGAAGTCAGAACTGATATCCCTGTGGTAATGATAACAAAAAGTGAAGAAGAAGGCATAATGGAAGCAGCAATTGGTTCCGAAATTGAGTATTATCTTATTAAGCCCGTTAAGCCTAAACAGGTACTCCTTGCAATCAAAAAAATACTTGACAAGAAACGGCTTGTTACGGAAAAAACGACAACAGATTACAGGCAGGAATTCAATCGTATCGGCGATATGATATCATCTGCAAGAAGCTGTGAAAACTGGACAGAGGTATACCGTAAAATATCATTTTGGGAATCGGAGCTTGAAAAATCAGCTGATCCGGGAATGACAGAAATATTAGAAATGCAAGAAAACGAAGCAAATAACCTCTTTGCCAAATTTGTTACAAAAAACTATCTTTCATGGTTTTATCCCGAAAATAGTGATCCTCCCGTTC
>CAZTXH010000151.1:0-3796 GCA_964617415.1 uncultured Rikenellaceae bacterium
CTCACAGGATCATCAATAGGATCAACTATAGGGAGGTTGTTCAAATTAAATTACAGGAGCATAACACTTTTGATAGGATGTGGTGCCGCAGGTGCAATTTCAGGAATATTTAAGGCACCTATTGCCGGGATCGTTTTTACTCTCGAAATACTGATGCTTGATCTTACGATTTCATCAATAGTACCACTTCTTATTTCATCGGTAACTGCGGCTACTGTCACCTACTTCCTGATGGGCGATCAGGTGCTTTTCTCATTCAATATCACTGAAGCATTCAGTATCTCGAATATACCCTGGTACCTTGTCCTGGGAATTTTATCCGGACTGCTGTCAATTTATTTTTCGAAGATGACACTATATCTTGAAAAAAGATATGAAAGAATAAAAAATGTATTCATAAGGCTTATCACAGGCGGTATAATCCTTGGTCTGCTAATCTACCTTTTTCCACCTCTTTTCGGAGAAGGTTATGATACTGTTATGTTACTTCTGGAGGGAAAGACAGAAACAGTATTAAGCCATTCTGTTTTTAATAATTTTACTGATAATTATTTGATGATAATCCTGTTCATGTTATGCCTGGTATTACTAAAGGTTTTTGCCACCAGTTCTACAAATGGAGCAGGGGGTGTTGGAGGTATTTTTGCACCTGTATTATTCCTGGGTGGTGTTAACGGATTCATGTTATCAAGCCTTTTTAATAAATATTTCAGTATAAACCTTCCGGATAACAGGTTTGTACTGGCAGGAATGGCTGGATTGATGGCCGGTGTTATGCATGCTCCTCTTACTGCAATATTTTTAATAGCTGAGATAACGGGAGGATATGATTTGCTTATTCCTCTTATTATTACTTCAACAGTTGCCTACATGACGACAAGGGGCTTCGAACGGCACTCTATTTATCATGTCCAGCTTGCCCGTAAAGGAGAATTGATAACACATGACAAGGATAAGGCAGTACTTGCTTTTATGGACTGGAGAAAGGAGATCGAAACTGATCTTCACACAATAAGGGAAGATGCTACCCTTGGAGATCTTGTTAAGGAGATTTCAAAATCAAATCGCAATATTTTCCCTGTAGTTGATGAATACAATATTCTCGAGGGTGTTGTCTTACTTGATGAGGTGAGGGAGATAATGTTCAACCAGGAATTATATAACACAACATATGTAAAGAATCTTATGACAATCCCTCCATCATATATTGATAAAAGAGAGAGTCTTGAAGAAGTAATGGAGACATTCCGAAGGACAGGTGCCTGGAACCTGCCTGTTCTTGATAAAGGATATTATGTTGGTTTTATCTCAAAATCAAGGATATATACGACTTATCGTGAATTACTGGTTCAGTTCACAGAAGAATAAAATATATTAACTTATTATGGAAAGAGACACTTTGGTTTTTGATATTATTGAAAAGGAGCGGCAACGGCAACTTAACGGCATTGAGCTCATTGCTTCAGAAAATTTTGTGAGTCCACAGGTTCTTGAATCGATGGGGTCGGTAATGACAAATAAATATGCCGAAGGTTATCCGGGTCGTCGTTATTATGGTGGCTGTGAAATAGTTGATGAGACAGAACAATTAGCTATTGACCGGTTGAAACAGCTTTTCAATGCTGAATATGCAAATGTACAACCACATTCAGGTGCTCAGGCTAATATGGCTGTTTTTATGACTGTTCTTAAACCGGGAGATACGTTCATGGGATTAAATCTTTCACATGGAGGGCATCTTTCACATGGTTCACCGGTAAATTCATCAGGGATACTATATCGTCCTGTTGCTTATGGTGTGGAAGAGGATACGGGGCTTGTGGATTATGGCATGATGGAGGAGTTGGCACTTAAGGAAAAACCTAAGATGATAATAGGTGGTGCATCAGCTTATTCCCGTGAATGGGATTATGAAAGAATGCGAAAGATAGCTGATATGATAGGAGCAATTCTTATGGTCGACATTGCACATCCTGCAGGAATAATAGCTGCTGGCCTGCTTAAGAATCCACTGGAATATGCACACATAGTAACATCTACAACACATAAAACACTCAGGGGCCCCAGAGGTGGAATATTATTAATGGGTAAAGATTTTGTTAATCCCTGGGGTATAACAACAACAAAAGGTGAAGTCAGAATGATGTCCTCACTCCTCAACTCTGCAGTTTTTCCGGGTGTCCAGGGGGGGCCACTAGAACATATCATTGCCTCCAAAGCAGTCGCCTTCGGAGAGGCTCTCAATCCAAAATTCAAAGAATATCAGGCACAGGTTGTAAAGAATGCCTCAGTAATGGCACAGGCATTCGTAGATAAAGGCTATAAGATTATATCAAATGGTACCGATAATCACCTTATGCTCATTGACCTAAGGACAAAGTTTCCTGATATCACCGGAAAAAAGGTTGAAAATACTCTGGTCAGGGCACATATTACCGTGAACAAAAATATGGTTCCATTCGATAGTCGTTCCCCGTTTCAAACTTCCGGTTTGCGGATAGGAACACCGGCAATAACAACAAGAGGGATGAAGGAAGAACATATGGGAGTGATTGTAGATCTTATTGATGAGGTGATTTTAAATATTGAGGATGAATCAGTAATATCTGCAGTAGGAGAGAAGGTTGTAAATATGATGAAATCATATCCGCTTTTCTCATTCTAAAAAAAATATTACGGAAAGTAATTTTTTCTAAATATGTTTTGTAATTTTACATCAGTCCGTTGTAAGTAAATATCAGTAATGGATAGCAAAAAACTAATTTTTATTGTAGATGACGATCCTTTTATTAACACTTTAGTTATTAAGAGGTTAACTTCCGACAAATATGAAGTTGAAGCATTTGAAACAGGGGAGGATTGTATTGATGCTCTTAATAAGAATCCTGATCTGGTGATCCTTGACTATCTGTTTGTTAAGGAAAATCGTGAATTTATGAATGGATCCCAGGTGCTGGATAAGATCAAGGAAATCAAACCTAATACTCCTGTTATCATGCTTTCAGGACAGGATAAAGGTGAAGTAGTTCTTGAACTGGCAAGAAAAGGGATTGATAATTATGTCATTAAAGACAATGACCTCATTGCCAACCTGAAAAATGCAATAGATGAGGTTTTTGAAAGAAAAGCATGATTCCTTTACCTGAGGATAAAATTGTAAGTTATTGTACCCTTCTGGACGATGGGTGCATCCTGTTTTACTTCAAACTGAGCTTTCAGTGCAGCCTCTTTAGCAACTTTCAGGAGGTACTCATCAAGTGTATTTGAACCTTTGATACCCGGTACAGCCTGTATTACTTTTCCTGATCTGTCGACGCTCACCTCGACGACAACTCTTCCTTCGTCCTGATAGTCATATTCAGGCAGGGGTAATTTTTGGAATCCCCTTCCTCCCAGGTCGTATGATATTCCACTGTTACCTGTTCCACCTCCCTCACCCCGGTTTTGCGAGTCGACAGAGCCAGAAGGGACACCCTGGTTACCTTCACCTCCGGCAACTCCTTCCGAAATTGTTGATGTACCTGCATTCTTTGAATCCTCCAGGGCTTTTCTTGTACGATCCATTATTTCAGCCTGTCTCTGTTGTTCTGCTTCAATCCTCTTTCTTTCAATCTCCTCCTGTTCTTTACGTATTCTCTCTGCTTCCTCCTGTTCCCTCCGTATTCTCTCAGCCTCCAGTTGTTCAATTCTCTTTTTTTCAGCTTCGGGGTCGACTTTTTTTACTTCAGGCGCCTCTTCATTATACTGTGTAAGTAATGGCTCTTCATATATGACCACCACGGGTTCAGATGAAGGG
>CAZTXH010000151.1:3806-5772 GCA_964617415.1 uncultured Rikenellaceae bacterium
AAAGACCAAGACCTGTTTCATCAGTTCCAAAATTGACAATTATTCCCTCTTCATATTCGGGTGGCGGAGGAACCGAGAAACCCAAAATCATACATAGTACCAGTGCAATAAGATGTATCATTATTGTACCGGTAATACCTTTCCTCCTTTCTGAAGGAAAACGGTAAAGGTCGTTATTTTGGTGTGGTTGCAATTATCAGTTTATAATTATTTGCCTGTGCTATATTCAATACCTGTACAACGCTTTCGAATGGAACTGTTTTATCCGCATGAAGCGAAATATATGTGTCGGGGTTACTTCCCAGCTTCTGTTTTAATACTTCCTCGAGCTCTGATAAAGTAACCGACTGTTGTTCGACAAAATATCTCTGGTCAGCCGTTATTGAAACAGTTGTCTGAGGTTTGGCCGAAGTCTGGGCACTTCCTTTGGGAAGAAGGAGCTTCAAAGCTGTGGGATGTACTAATGTTGATGTTAACATAAAAAATATCAATAAGTTAAATACCACATCAGTCATCCCTGTCGAACTGAAACTTATACTGATTTTATTTCGGTTAGCAATTGCCATTTTTAGCTGTTTGTTTTTGCAGGTTCATTTAAAATGTCCATAAATTCAGTCAGTGTTGCCTCAAGTCTGAAAACAATCCTTTCAACCCTAACTACCAGAGTGTTATATGCGAAATAGCCCAGAATACCGATAGTAAGTCCTGCGGCTGTTGTTATTAGTGCTGTATAAATTCCTCCTGAGAGAAGGGAGACCTCAATATTATTTCCGGCCTGTGACATGGCATAGAAAGATTGTACCATACCGATCACAGTTCCCAGGAAACCAAGCATTGGTTCTGCACCAGATATTGTTGCAAGTGTGGGAAAACTTTTTTCGAGCTTTGCAATTTCAAGCTAGCCGACATTTTCGATAGCGGTGTTGATATCCTGTAATGGTCTTCCAAGCCTTGTTATACCCTTTTCCACCATCCTTGCAGTGGGACTGTCGGTTGATCGACATAAAGCCAGTGCTGCTTCAATCTTTCCATCATGAATATAATCCTTGATCCTGTTCATGAAGTTATGGTCCTCCCTGGTGGCTTTTCTTATGACATAATATCTTTCAATGAAAATATATGCTGCAATAAAGGATAGAAGTATTATAGGTATCATCATCCATCCTCCCTTGATAGCGAAATCAAGTATTGTCAGGTCCACTTCGCCTGCTGTCTCTGCAGGAGTCGTTACATCCTGTAAAATGAATTGTAAATATCCCATATCTTAGATTTTATTTCGTTTTTATCAGAAACAAATATTAAAATTCAAGTGTGAAGATATTAAAAAACGTAAAGTCAGGGCATTCTATTATATGTGGTTAATAACAAAGCCTTATTTTTTATTAACCACATTCCATAATGTGAGTAAAATACATAGGTAAATATTATTGCCCGTCAGTTATTGTTTCCTCTTCGTCTTCCTTTTTCATGTCTGATTTGTCCCTTTTCCTGAAGAGGTCAGAAAACCTGTCAAAATCCTTTTTAACGAAAACACCGAATCCCTGGGTATAATCATTTTGTCTTCCTGAATACGGATTATTAAATCTGTTAAATACCTTGAATCTTATATTCTCCGTAAGCTTATATTCTATGTCGAAATCGCCTATCAGTTGATCGGTATTATCTGTTGATTCTCCTGGACCTCTTACATCGAAATTACCATTTATAATTACTTTATCATTTAGTAACTGAGTTGAGAGGGCCAGTTGTACTTCGTTGGAGTTTAGGTCTTTATATCCCGGTCTGTAAACAAATCCTATATCAAAGTCGTTGCTTATCTGGGACACCCAATTACTTAGCTGATTTGAGACCATTTCGGTTGTTGTTATAGCCATTGCGGATGTTCCGGTTGTTGTTGTAGCAGTAAGTGATGATCCATAAGATGGGTTTGAATAAAAACTATTCATTACAAGCAGGTACAGGAAGT
>CAZTXH010000151.1:5782-6043 GCA_964617415.1 uncultured Rikenellaceae bacterium
CGGCTTAACTCTTCCTCTGTAGTTATTACATTCTTAAGGTATGTTCTGGTAGCCTCATCAGCCATAGGAAGAAATATATCAAGACCTACTACAGGATTAAATAGATTGCCTGACAAATCGATATGGCACTCAACAGGAATTCTTTCATCATATCTTTCATCCTGGAGGATCTCATACAGCGATGCTTTCAGCTTATATATGGCTTTTATGTCAATCTGTGCATCGTTAATGTCTCCATTGAAGTTAATTGTTCCTCCATCT
>CAZTXH010000152.1:0-4135 GCA_964617415.1 uncultured Rikenellaceae bacterium
ATATAATCCTCTATCTGCGAGCCTTTTACAACCTGATGATAGAACTCACTGTTCAGGCCGCGAAGTATGCCTCTCCATTTTTCATCATCACCGATTATCTGGCGGAGCGTATGGAGCATATTACCTCCCTTGTAATACATATCGCCAGAACCGCTGACATTTACATTATAAATACCTGTTATAGGCCTGTCGTTCCTTATGTTGTGTCGACTGCCAAGTATATACTCAGTCCCGGCTTCCTTGCCAAAATGGTATTCGACAAAAAGACCTTCGGAGTAATTTATAAAACTTTCGTGTATCCACATATCGGCTGCATCTTCATATGTAATACTGTTTGCAAACCATTCATGTCCCGACTCGTGAATGATTATAAAATCAAATTTATGCCCCCATCCGGAATCGCTGACATCTCGTCCGAGATAACCGTTCTGATAACCGTTGCCGTATGTTACTGAACTCTGGTGCTCCATTCCCAGGTAGGGTGCTTCCACAAGCTTATAGCCATCTTCATAGAAAGGATAGGGACCAAACCAGTATTCAAAGGCTTCAAGCATCATCGGCACCTGTTTAAAATGCACCTTTGCTTTTTCAAGATTTTCCTTAAGAACATAATAATCACAATCAAGCTTTCCCTTTGCTCCGTTGTAAACCTCTGAGAAATGGGTATAGTCGGCTATATTGATATTGACTCCATAATTATTTATCGGATTTGCAACAAACCAGTTATAGGTAGTGGTCTTAGCCTTCCTGTTCTTTTTTATGTTCTTCAACCTGCCATTGGAAACATCCATCAGGTATGAAGGTACCGTTACGCTTATAAGCATGCTGTCGGGTTCATCATACATATGATCCTTACATGGCCACCAAAGGCTTGCACCATCACCCTGGCAAGATGAAGCGATGAAAGGAAGACCATTCTTATCCTTCTTCCAAGTTATCCCTCCCTCCCATGGAGGTCTTGTAGAGACATGTGGTTTTCCCTCATAAGTCAGCATAACCGAGTAAATTTTACCCGGCTCCTGTGTCTCTTTCATTCTGATCCAGAATACATTTCCTTCACGTTTGAATTCCAGCTTTGTTCCATTCTGTTCTGCCATAATCAGATTCATCGGTTCCTGGAGATCGATCTGCATGATATCAGCAGTTTCAATAACCCTGTATGTAACAGTATTAGTACCTGATATCGTGCTGTCAGAAGGTTTGACCTCAATATCGAGATGATAATAAGTCAGATCCCACCAGGCTCTCTCAGTAGTTATCGACCCACGTAATGTATCCTGACGTGTAAATACTCTCAGTTCGGGAGCTATATACTGTGCATTAAGCGATTCTAATACAATTAAAAACAATATTACGAGACCTGTTATTTTTATTCTATACATCTCTTCAGATTAATAATTAAAAAGATAAAAGTACAAATATTTACATCCATGTATGATTCAGTTGATGATTTTACCTGGGCAACATTATTATTAAAATTAATTACCTTGGTAAAAATAAACCGGCTTAACCATGATGTAAAAAGATGTTAAAGAGAATCCCACACACCTACGTAATCGTATTCAGCATAATAGTACTGACAACAGAATGTTTTGCTGGATAATCATTAATGCTGCCGGTTTCTTTTTTATCCTGAGGTATGCCAGAAAAATAAAAAAGAATCCTGCATTATCAAGAGTTGCCAAGGAAGATCTTTACTGGAAAAATCTAAGAGAAGAAGGGACTGGACGAATTGTATATCACACACCTGTATCTGCATGGGTAATGTATGGTATCATGTTGATAATCATGATACTATTGTTTTCTTTGCAATGGGCCTGGTTACAGTTATTTCAATGAATTATTCTCCAAACAAGATTACAAAGTTATTTCTCGATGGTATTAAAGACATACAGTCTGCTGCAATAATTGTAGGCCTGGCAGGTGGTACTTAATAATGGAAATATAATCGACACAATGCTTTATAAATTGTCAGGAGCAATCTCCGGAACAGGCAAGCTTGGTGCTATAAGTATGATGTATGTTGTACAGACTCTTATTAACCTGGTAATGCCTTCCGGATCGGCAAAAGCAGCTCTTACAATGCCGATGATGTCGCAGTTTTCAGATCTCATTGGAGTATCTCGTCAGGCAACCGTTTTTACCAACAGTATACATGGTTCTGAATGGCTTCTAACATAATGTTAACTTAAGTTAAAAATGATGAGGAGTAAATTCCTGAAACACTTTTTTTCATAATTTCACGGCCTCAAAGAAGTTAATAATATATGAAGAAGACCATAATAATTACTAGTATTGTTGTTGTAGTTGCCTTTAGTGCACTTTTTATCTTCAATAAGATTTTTACGAGGGAGGACACTTCCGGCATCTTTGCTGAAGTTATTGAAGGCAGATTTGAAATAGCTGTTTCAGCAACAGGCGAATTGATCGCCGAGAATTCATTGGATATTGTTGCTCCCGATGTAGGAAGAAGAAGAGGTGTAAGATCGAGAAATATTGATATCCAGGACATGGTTCCAGAAGGAACAGATGTTGAGGAGGGAGACTGGGTTGCAACGCTTGACAGGACTGAGTATGATAATTCCCTTAAAGATGAACTGGATAATCTCGAAGAGATTCGCACGGAACTGGAGATGGCTATTCTTGATACTGCTGTTACACTCAGCTCTCTTAGAGACCAGATAGAAAATCAGATTCATGTTGTCACTGAAGCAGAGATCACCCTCAGAAATTCAAAATATGAACCTCCTACAACCATAAGGCAGGCTGAAATAAGTTATGAGCAGGCAATCAGGGAGTTAGGACAGATGAGAAAAAGTTATACACTGGCTGAAGCACAGGCATTAACAACTATAAAGAACATACGAACCAGGCTTAACAGGTATGAACGAAGAGTAGAAGATTACAAAGATGTTCTTGCAAATTTTGTGATAAGAGCTCCCTCTTCGGGAATGGTTATCTATTACAGAGATCCACTGGGCAATAAAAGAAAAGCCGGCAGTTCAATAAATCCCATGGATCGTGTTGTGGCAACCCTGCCAGATCTCTCATCTATGCTTTCCAAGATTTATGTCAGTGAAATCGACATCAGCAGGATTAAGGAGAGACAGAAAGTAATTATAACTGTTGATGCCTTCCTTGACAAATCATATACAGGGAAAGTGTTCTCCGTAGCAAATATTGGTGAGAAACTTCCCAACACCGATACAAAGGTTTTTGAAGTACAGATTAAACTGGATGAAACAGATTATTCTCTAAGACCGACAATGACTACAAACAACAAGATCATAATTAAAACACTCGATAAAGTTACTTATATACCAAATGAATGTGTACATACGGGTACGGATGATATTCCGGTGGTTTATACAAAACATGGTACCAAACAGGTAGTCATTCCCGGGGAATCAAATAACAAGGAGATAGTAATTGAAAAGGGTCTTGAAGCGGGTACTGTTATCTACCGTACTTTACCCGAGAATCCTAATAAATTCAGGCTAAAGGGAATTGAACTGATAGAAACGATTAAAACGGGTAAAGCTGTTTATAATAGTGATTCAAAGCCAAAAATTGAGGAAAAGGGTATCGTATAAATCCGCAATATCAATCTCTATATATATTTAAAGGTTAGAACAAAAGAAGGACTCCAAAGTGGGAGTCCTTCTTTATTATTCGTCACTTTTTTAATATTACTTCTTATCATACACCCTTGTAGATGTTCTTTCGCCCATAGGTGTTTCCATTGTTGTTTTTATCGACAGGGTTTTTGCGTCTTTTAGTGTCCATTCCTCTGTTGAATTCATTGTCCTTGTCTCACCTTGTATGTCAAAGGTACGGGAAGTTGCTATTTTCAGAGTTTTGCCGTCTGCAGACCATGTTGCTTTTGACTTGCTTTCACCACGACCTGTCGAATTAATACACTCTTTTCCATCAAGAGTATATTTGGTGGTTATTTCAGTTGATTCACCGCCAGGTCCTGACATTGTACGTTCCACTGTCAGAAGGTTAGCTTCCTGTTTGGCTGTAAAATCACCACCACCGAAACCTCCCATCCTTCTGCCTTCAGGTGGTTGTCCCTGTGGTGGTCCTCCGGGGCCACCGCCCATATCGCTTTCATCAAGATTAAAAACCCAGG
>CAZTXH010000152.1:4235-6040 GCA_964617415.1 uncultured Rikenellaceae bacterium
GGTGGTCCTCCGGGGCCACCGCCCATATCGCTTTCATCAAGATTAAAAACCCAGGTACCACTAAAATCAGCCTTTCCTGTTTGTCCGTTTAAGGAAAAGGGCACCGTAAGAAATGCTAAAATTATCATTGCTGATAATGCCAGCTGTAAGTACTTAACATCTTTTTTCATATCAATAGATTTTGTTGGTTGATTATAATGTATAGACAATATTACTTTACTAATTATTCCATAGCTTCCAATACTCGTTCCCTGGTAAATGGCATTCTGAACAAACGTGCACCCACAGCATCATAAATTGCATTCCCAACAGCAGCACCGACAGCAATGATGGCAGGTTCGCCACATCCCTGGGGAGCTTTATCCTTCCTGTCGAGTATCACACTATCGATCTTTGGTATCCAGGAAAAACGTGGTATCTGGTATGAATCGAAATTGCGGTCAAAGATATTTCCTCCATCAAATTTTAACTCTTCAGCCAGAGTATATCCTAATGCCATGGAAATACAACCTTCCATCTGTAATTGTGCTCCCTGTGGATTTACACATAAGCCCATATCCTGTGCACAGATTATTCGGTTTACCCTTATTCTTCCGGAATTTCTACTCACTCTGACTTCGGCAATTGTCGCAATCCAGCTACCGGCATCTGTTCCACAGGCAATTCCTATCCCTCTCCCACTTGGTGCTTTCGCTGACTCATATCCGAATTTTTCAGCTGCTGCTTTAAGACAATCTATCATCTTTTGGTCTTTCAGGTTCCTGAGACGTAGCTCCAGCGGATCAATACCTGCGGAAGATGCCATAATATCGATCTGTGATTCCCTGGCAAAAGTATTAATGTTATTATTGGGAGCACGCCATGCTCCTGTGGCAAAAGGATGAACAGGAGCATCTCTGCTCTCACTGTAGCTGGTTATTTTAACATTGGGTATGTCATATATAGCGTCAGCACCTCGTGCTCCGGAGAAACGAACATTATAGTCCCAGAGCTTTATCATCCCTTCTTTATCGATACCCGATGTCACATTTATAACACCGGCAGGATGAAATGTATCATAGAAAAACTCCTCATCCCGTGTCCATACATTCATAACAGGCTTGCCGGTTATTTTTGCCAGTCTGGCGGCTTCAACACCCTGCTGTGCAGGAGCTTTTCCACCAAAGCCTCCACCAATAAATGGAGTTATCACCCGTATATTATCACGTTCGTAATCCAATTCCTGTGTAAGTGTATCCTGGAGTCCAAATGGTGATTGGGTAGATGCCCATACAGTAAGTTTTCCATCTTCGATGACAGCCAGAGCAGTATGAGTCTCTATCGGTGCGTGAGCCAGGTAAGGATCCTGGTATTCGTGTTCAAAGATTTTATCACATACCTGACGGCCCGTTTTTAGATCTCCATTTTCTGTTACAACATTTTCCCTGGTCCTGGCTTTTTTCATCCAGTCACCAAGAGTTCTGTCGTTAACATCCATCTCATCAAAGGAATACTCAGCATTTATTCTTCTAATAGCTTTATCAACTTTGTCTCTGTTTTCACTGATCACTGCAATGAAGTCACCATCACGTATAATCTGCACACCATCAATATTTTCTGCGCCTGAAACATCCACCGAAGTCATCTTTGCCCCATGGGAAGGCGGTCTTAATATCCTCGCAAAGACCATTCCCGGCAATATAAGGTCACCGGTATATTTTGCTTCGCCTGTAACTTTCAGCTTTGCGTCGCGGCGCTTATATGGTTTCCCAACAATAGTAAATTTTCTATAGTCCTCAACAGGGGGTTTTACATCAAGGTATTTC
>CAZTXH010000153.1:0-313 GCA_964617415.1 uncultured Rikenellaceae bacterium
GTACTTACTGAGGATGAAAAAGAAGCAGGTGTGGTACTTGTAGATATTGGTGGTGGAACTACTGACATGGCAGTATATTACGATAATATTATCCGTCATACGGCAGTAATACCTCTCGGTGGAAATGTTGTGACAAAAGATATCAAAGAGGGATGTGCTATTCTTCAAAGACACGCCGAACAGCTTAAAATACAGTATGGATCAGCTCTTGGTGATATAGCTCCCGAGGATAAGGTAGTGTCAATACCAGGTATAAGTGGCAGGGAACCCAAAGAGATATCATTTAAAAGTCTCGCCTATATTATCCAGTCAA
>CAZTXH010000153.1:323-1828 GCA_964617415.1 uncultured Rikenellaceae bacterium
GTCAAGGATGGAAGAGATAATTGATTTCACCAATTTCGAGATACAGAATTCAGGTTATGCCGAAAAACTTGCCGCCGGTGTTGTAATCACAGGCGGAGGATCAATGTTGAGACATCTTCCACAGTTGATGAAGTTTAAAACAGCAATGGATGTAAGGATAGGATTACCGAATGAACACCTGGCAGGTACAAGCAAAACCGAAATAAACCAACCTATGTATGCTACCAGTGTAGGATTAATAATGCGTGGGTTTGAATATCTTGAGACATACAAACAATCATTCAATATAGGTCCGAAGAGTGAATTTGTAAGACCTGAAATGGAACCTGAAGAAGAAATGGAGCAGGGCAAAGAAGATGATAAATATCCTAAACAGCAAAAAACTACTCTGGCTGAAAAGATAAGAATGATGATGCAGAATATGTTTGAAGTTGAAGATCAGTCAATAAACTGATAAGATTTATATATGGTTGTGATATCTGATAATTCACTGTTAATAAACATTAAAAATAAATGCTATGTCAGACGATATAATGAATTTTGATCTGCCTGTTGAAAGATCGTCGATAATAAAGGTACTTGGTATTGGTGGGGGAGGTAATAATGCTGTCAATCATATGTTCGAAAAAGGAATCAAAGATGTAAATTTTGTGATTTGTAATACAGACCACCAGTCACTGACAAATAGTCCGGTCCCTGTAAAGATACAAATTGGCGAAGAGCTTACAGAAGGGATGGGTGCCGGCAGCCAGCCGGAGAAAGGTAAAAAAGCTGTACAGGAGAATATTGGGGAAGTAATGGATGCCTTAAGCGGAAATACAAGAATGGTGTTCATAACCACCGGATTGGGAGGAGGTACCGGCACAGGTGCAATACCAGTAGTGGCTAAAGCTTGCAAGGAGGCCGGCTTGCTGACTATCGCAGTGGTTACGATTCCATTCAAATCAGAAGGTAAAGTCCGCATCATGTATGCTATCGATGGTATCACAGAGCTGAAAGATCATGTAGATTCTCTTTTGGTAATAAATAATGAAAAGCTTCGTGAGATATATGGTAACCAGGGAGTATCTACAGCATTTGCGAAAGCTGATGATGTCCTGGCAATCGCAGTTAAAGGAATAGCTGAAATAATCACTGTGGCTGGTTATATAAATGTTGACTTTTCTGATGTTGAAACAGTTATGAAAGATTCAGGTGTTGCTCTCATGGGTATGGGAGAGTCTGCCGGTGAAAACAGGGCTATACGAGCTATAGAAAATGCACTTAGCTCGCCACTGCTTAATTCAAACGATATCACAGGTGCAAAAAGTATCTTAATAAATATATCTTCCGGAAAGGGAGAACATGAATTGACTATGGATGAACTGGGTGAATTAACTGATTACGTATATGAGGCAGCCTCAGAAGATGCGCTGATAATCAGAGGATTATCGCAGGATGAAAATCTTGGTGAGAATATATCAGTAATTGTTATTGCAACAGGATTTGAAGCAAACAGCATTTTC
>CAZTXH010000153.1:1838-3224 GCA_964617415.1 uncultured Rikenellaceae bacterium
GACGGTTGAAAAGCTGAGGAAACAGATTGAGCGTTATAAAACAAAAAAACACAGGCAGGTTGAGACACTATCAAATAAAAATGTTGTTCTGAATACTCAAAAGAAAGACGAATCCTTCTCGGTACATAAAAAAGCGAAAAACTTAATAATAACAGATTTTGAAGAAGAATCACAAGGTGAATTTGATTTCGGATTATCGGATGGTGCTGATGAAGAAAAAGGGGAAAAAGAAGATGAGACATTTGAAGATGAGGAGGATAAGCCTGATTCAACTTTACGGAAAGTGAAGCATATGCAGAATATTATGAAGAAAGAGGGTGTCTCGAGTAAAACAATGAAAGAGAATATTGAGACCTTTGAAGATGTACCGGCATATGTTAGAAGAAACCTGCAACCTGAGAATTCGGAAAAACCTTCAGAGAGTAAATTATCAAAGTTTACACTTACTAACGATGACGAAGATGGACCTGTGCTCAGGGAAAATAATGCCTACCTCAACGATAATGTTGATTAGTACAATATTTGCCTGCAATAATATGTTAGTAGGGACGATGCATACATCGTCCCTACATATTTTTCTATATTTGCGCAGATGATAAGGGTTGTTTCGATATTATTGCTTCTAATTCTGTCTTCAGGCCTGTTTGGGCAAAACAAAAAACCTGCCGGAAAAAGAATAGTGAAACAATTTAGTCTTTCAGACGATTATGCAGAAGAGATCTCTATTCCGTTCGATACTGTATTCTCATTGTTCCATCGACACCGCATTGCTGACAGATATTCATCATTAAATGCTACTCTGGGTAATTACGGTTTGCCTTTTTACCAGATAAATTTCTTTGATCGTATTGTTGACCCTGATAAATTTCTATATTCAACCTATTATCCCTTTATTTTTCAGCCTGATAATGTTGTTTTTATGAATACTCAGGTGCCATTTTCAGAAATGGTATGGACATATGGAGCTCCCAGGGAAACTTCAGAACAGACATTCAGGGTTCGACACTCACAAAATGTGAACAGATTTTTCAATTTTGGCCTTATATATGATATAATATACAGTCTGGGTCAGTATAATTACCAGAGAGCCGAGGATAAAACCTTTACTTTCTACACTTCATATACAGGACTTAAATATAAAGCCTATTTTTCAGCAGGTATTAATAATATTAAATCATATGAAAATGGAGGAATAAAAGGAATTGACCAGCTTTCTTTATACGACACCAGGGAAGTGCCGGTGAACCTTGGCAGCCTGAATACAGCAATCAGCATGTTGAAAAACAGGAATGTACTTCTGGTTCAACGATATACTTTCGGAAAACAAACAATTGAAAGAGATACTATAGTAGAAGAACAAAAAGGATTTCTGGGTTTAAGTGGAAC
>CAZTXH010000153.1:3234-5271 GCA_964617415.1 uncultured Rikenellaceae bacterium
TTTATGATTCGATTTATATAAGCAATACAAATACGTTCGATTCTATCTATTCACGGAGTATAAAGAACACACTGAGATTTGATTTCACCACCAATGAGACAAGAAAAGTTAGTCTGGGAGCAGGAGTGGGAGTGAGAAATGAGTTATGGCGATACAGCCAGATAGTTCCTACACATGATATAATAATCGCTGATATTTCAAATTGGGATAAGAACAATAACATACTGATGGGCAGGTTATACAATTATCTGGGAGAGAATTTCAGGTGGATGGCAAACGGAGAACTTTATCTCACAGGTTACAGAGCAGGCGATTTCAATCTTTCAATGGAGATAAAAAAATCATTTGAGTGGGAAAAGGGAGTAGCATCATGGCTTATCAGCGGAAGTATAATTAACAGGCAACCCTCATTCTGGTATGAACAGTGGGGAGGAAATCATTTTGAGTGGTATAATGATCTGAATAAGGAATTCAGGATCGATATTGGGACATCATTTATTTATCCTACCCGTAATACTGAACTGAAACTGAACTATGCAATTATTGATAATTATACGGGCTTCGATGAATATGCGATGCCATTTCAGCACCAGGGTGGTTTATCAGTTGCTGCTATTACGGCAAAAAAAGAATTCATTGCCTGGAAATTTCATCTCAATATGGACATCCTGGCACAAAAAAGCAGCAATACCGAGATCCTTGACTTACCATTATTTTCTACGCGGACGGCCGGATTTTTTGAGCATCTTTTCCGTTTCAAGAAAACAAATGGAAGACTAAACACACAATTAGGAATAGAAGTATTCTATCATACGCTTTATAATTCTTATGCTTATATGCCTGTAACCGGAAGGTTTTACAACCAGTCCCTGGTAAAGACCGGAAATTACCCGTTTATTAATGCATTTCTCAACCTTAAACTCAAAAGAACGCGGATTTTCGTCATGTTTGATCATTTAAATTCGGGATTTTTGAGTTATAATTACTTATTAACACCATCTTATCCATTGAATGTGAGAATGTTACGCTACGGTCTCGCGTGGACCTTTTATAATTAAAATATTGTTGTATATTTGCCCCCGTTTTTTTAAACCGGAAACGGATGTATAACTAATACAACAATATTGGAAAAGATATTTATTATAATATTAATATTCCTGGAGGCAATTACGGTTTCGGTTAGCAAGAAACCGGTCACCTCCACGGACATTAGCGCCCCGGTAAATATTGATATTGATTCTATAAGAAGCAGGGGAAGACTAATTGCAGTAACAGATTATAATTCTACCAATTATTTCATTTACCGTGGGGAGCCTATGGGCTTTCATTATGAATTGCTTATGGCATTCGCTGATTATATCGGTGTCGATCTTGAGATGGTTACAGAAAATCATCTCAATAATGCATTTGATCTTCTTAACGATGGAAAGGCTGATCTGCTGGCTATTGGCCTCACTATTAACGCTACACGTAAAAATGAGATCCTTTTTAGTGATCCGATATATGAAACGAGGCAGGTTCTTGTACAGCGTAAACCACGGCAATGGCAATTTATGACAAAGGATAATCTTAACAGGAAGCTTATCAGGAACCAGCTCGATCTGGCAAATAAGACAGTTTTTGTCCAGGAAAGATCTTCCCATTCCGAGCGCCTACATTCACTGGCTCATGAAATAGGTGATTCAATTATTATTGTTGAGGTCCCCAGTGATGCGGAAAAACTAATTCAAAATGTAGCGGAGGGAGATATTGAATATACAGTATGTGATGAGAATATTGCTAAAGTAAATGCCACCTATTATCCTGATATTGATATTAATACTCCTGTGAGTTTTCCTCAGCACATAGCCTGGGGGCTCAGAAAAGAGAATTCGGATATGCTATTAAAGGAGTTGAATCATTGGCTTGCTGCCTATAAAAAGACAGGTGATTATGCTCTTTTATATGCAAAATATTTTAAGAACTCAAGATCCAGCAGAATAGTCAAAAGTGATTATTATGCACTTCATACAGGCAAAATATCACGCTGGGATGACA
>CAZTXH010000153.1:5281-6028 GCA_964617415.1 uncultured Rikenellaceae bacterium
CCTGCAAGCAGTGATATTAACTGGGATTGGCGTTTAATGGCATCACTCATATATCAGGAATCGCGTTTTATTCCTGATGTAAGATCATGGGCAGGAGCTTACGGCCTTATGCAGGTCATGCCAGGTACTGGCAGAAGACTCGGAATTGATATAACCTCATCACCGGCGAACAATATTAAGGCAGGTACGCTTTATTTAGAGAAATTACACTCTATTTTTGATCCGAAGATTGAGGATGAAAACGAAAGGATGAAGTTTATACTTGCTTCATATAACGCAGGTCCGGGACATGTCCTGGATGCAATGAGGCTGGCAGAGAAATATGGAATGGATCCACAGAAATGGGAGGGTAATGTCGAATTCTGGCTGACCAAAAAGTCAGAAGCTATTTATTACAAAGATCCTGTTGTAAAAAGCGGATATTTCAAAGGTACTGAATCAATAAATTTTGTGAGTGATATACTTGACCGCTTCGAGCATTATAAAAATTTCATTCCGGAGCATCTGAGCCAGAATTACAACTAAAAGCAGATTATTCTAATCATATCTTATTGCTTTAACCGGAGTGATCCTGCTTATCAATTTTGAAGGGACCAGGAGCATGACCAGTATTGCTGCCATGGTCCCTGCATTTAGAAGCAGGATATGGAAAAACTCAAGATTTACCGGCACAGTCTTGATATAGTATGAGGAAGGATCCAGTGTTATCAGGCCTGTTTTTAATTGTATAAGTGCTATCCCAATACC
>CAZTXH010000154.1:0-6026 GCA_964617415.1 uncultured Rikenellaceae bacterium
GCACTTCATGCAAAATCACTGTCATTTGATCATCCGGTAACAAAAAAAAGAATGTCGTTTGATTCAGAATTACCTGATGATATGCAGCAGGTAATTGATAAATGGAGAAAATATATCTCGGGTCGGGAATCTGATACCATATTATGACTAAATTTGATAATTAAAATTATCATTCTTCATGAGAACCATTGCTATTGTAGCAGGAGGAGATTCCTCGGAATTTGAAATATCTGTGAAAAGTGCGCTTACAGTTAGCACCATTCTATCTTCAAAGTACTCTATATATATAATTATGATCAGAGGTGAAAACTGGTATTGGGAAGATAAAAAAGGGCGTTATCATTCCATTGATAAAAACAATTTCTCACTTATCGTTGATGATTCAAAAATCAGGTTTGATGCTGTTTTTGTAGCAATTCACGGATCACCTGGTGAAAACGGTCTGCTGCAGAGCTACTTTGATATGATACAAATCCCTTATAGCAGTTGTGGATCGTTCTGTTCAGCCCTCACCTTTAATAAACAGACCTGTAAACTATTCCTTAAAGAACACCGTATACCAATGGCTAAATCTGTTATGATAAGGAAAGGTGACCTGGTTGAACCTGAAAAGATTATTGAACGTACTGGATTACCATGTTTTGTAAAACCTAATGACAGTGGATCAAGTTTTGGAGTAACAAAAGTGAGTGAAAAGAATAAGTTATTGTCTGCTGTCGATACTGCCTTTAAGGAGAGTGATGAAATCCTGGTTGAGACTTTTATGAATGGAAGAGAGGTTGCATGCGGGGTTGTTAAAACCAGGGAAAAGAGTCTGGTACTACCTGTAACTGAGATAATAAGCAAAAATGAATTCTTTGATTTTGAAGCAAAATATACACCCGGAAAATCTGATGAAATCACCCCTGCAGACCTGAGTCCGGAATTAACTGAGACAATACAGCAATTAAGTTCAAAGATCTATGATATTCTCAGTTGCAAAGGTATTGTGAGAGTAGATTTTATTATCATAGATGACAAACCATGGTTCCTCGAGATCAATACTGTCCCTGGTATGACTCCCGAAAGTATAATTCCAAAACAGGCTGAAGCTGCTGGAATTGATCTGCAGGATCTGTATTCGTTGGTAATTGAGGATCTGTTTACACAATAAGGTATAACATCTGCCTTAACGCCCTAATGCCTTCTTTAATGCGCTTGTAGTTGTATAGTATTTCGTTAACATACCTGCTACTTCCCATTCAGGTATCTTCCCCTCCTTCAGGTATTCAAGAAACTTTTCAGTTACCTGGCTAAAATGCTCTTCATGTGTAGTTCTGTATTTTTCCGGTATTTTGATCTTCAACACATTATCGTTCACCACATCAAAGGAAAGAGAATCATAAGGGAAAGCTTCAAGTTTCTCTTTAAGCTTTCCGGTGAAATCATCCACCTTTATATTGTCAATATAAAGTACAGGCACAAAATTCTCTTCCGCTCCCTGCTTGATAATCAGATCACATCCTGTTCCCCGCATAACTGAGTAGTGAGTATCTCCTCCCCCCGGAGGTGCCTCATAATTCCATGTCACAGATACTTTTGCCCAGATCCCTCTAATCTGATAAACCATTTCTCCATTGCAGAAAACATTAAGTTTGCCATTCTTAATATCCTTCTGAAGGTAATCAGGAAACTCATCAAGACCGGTAACCTTGTTGAATTCATCCTTAGTAATAATTGTCGGCCATCTTTTTGCCTTAACCATATTTATATCAGATGTATTGAGTATTTGCTCCGGGAAACATTCCCATTGAATAAGATCTACAAGATGTGTTGTCACATCAACAAGCCCTTCTCCCTGTTGTTCAACATCAAAGTACCAGGGAGGACGTAGCAGATGTGTTCCTGATACGATCTTTGAAAAATGGTGTACACTCTCCTTTGTTACAGCCGGTTCCTCTTCAGTTCCGTCAATAAGGTTTCCGAATATCTCCTCTTCCGAAGAAAGAAGTTTCTGAAGTATAGTTGTAATCTCATATCGTTCACTCATAATATCATAAAGCAGAGTCTTTTTATCCTTTGTGATTAAAAAAGCCTGTTCAAGCTTTATATAATCCTCAGGATGTATGATCATGGGTTTATCTGTCAGAACATTCAAACCTGCATCCAAAGATCTGAGAATATACTCATCTTTTTTCTGATTATTACCAGATAATACTACTACATTACCTGGTTTCTCTTCCAGCATTATTTCAAGGAAGTCCTCCCCTGTATATACAATCTCATTCCACTCAGTCGGATTCTCCTGACGGTTATTGTAAGAATTTATCCTGTCTATATGCTGCTGATAATCAGGGCCATCAGGAGCATATACATATACATCAGGAGAAACCTCCTCATACATTTTTTTCTGGACCAGTGCAGCATGAAAATGCCCGGGATCAATAGTAATAAGATGGACCAGGTAACTCTTTTGCATGGTATCTTTTGATCTTCTGTCTATTTGTTTTTTTGATCCTCCTGATCCACATGATGCCATAACCAGTGCAGGAAGGATTAATAAAAATATTTTTTTCATTTTAATGCAAGTTATATAATTGAAATCAGGACATTTGTATCTGTTTTGTACTTTTTCTAACTGTTTGTATAAACGCATTTATATTTTCATTCCTGGTATGAGGAGCCATTCCTCCTCCTAAAGACCAGATGATATTATCATGACTTTTAATCTCGTCAAATGCTTTCAGCACGGCATCTTCAACCTGTTTGGGTGTCCCGGCAGCCATTACATCTCTAGGCGGTATGTTGCCAACCAGGATGATCTTATTGCCGGCAAGATCTCTGATCTCTTGCATTGTATGCTTAAATGAGAAATTGAACATGTTAACACCCATTTCCATGAGATGACCGGCTGTTATCAATCCTTCAGTATCATTATGCAGGAAGCGTACTTTTTTTCCTGTTACATCAAAGATTTTCCTGAAATGGGGTATCACAAACTCCCTGAATTCACTCTCTCCAACAAAGCCAATGATATCATCAAGCAGTAGTATACCGTCTATTGACTGGAAACACTCTTTCTGCCAACTCAACCAATCGCATATAAAAACCGTGATCTTATTAAGAAGCTTTTGAATCCCTTCAGGATTGAGGGTAAGAGCCATCATAAATTCTGTCGTTCCCATGATGAAACTTGCTATATTGAATGGTCCTCTGGAAACAGCAAACCTTATCCGGTGGTCAACATCCATTATTGCTTTTTCATTGTTCTTGAGCCTCCTGATCATGAAAGGAAGCAATCCATCTGTTTTTACGTTTGGCTGTGGTAACGCATCTACATCAAAAGAAGAGATTTTTTCTGCATGAGGAAATTCATTTTCCGGAAATATCATCCTTGTACCGAATGCAGATGGTTCGGTGCACATACCATATTCCGACCAGAATCCCGGTATAAACCATGTGTCCGGAAATGTTTTTATTGCCTTGAGATTAGCTTTTAACCACAATTCATCAGAAGCATAGTATTCGACTGTTGAAATACCATACCAGCCTGGTATCCAGGGACTATCAATGATAAATCCCGTTGGCTGATAATCCAGCTTCTCCCCTTCAATCATTTTTAAAAGATCATGCCACGAAGAATCATGCATAGTATTAATTATAAGTTACCTCAATATAAACAGGACTAAATTAATCAGAAATTAAATATTATTATGATAAACAAAATTAATCAAAATTGATAAAGTTTTTTCCCCTATTGAGGGAGATATAGTCTGGTCTGTTCAGCAAGGAGATTAATCGTGAGGTTATTATTTAAATGTTTCCTGTCTATATGAATCAATAGGATCACAGGTACAAACAAGGTTACGATCGCCATAGCTATCATCTACACGACCTGTTGAGGGCCATAGTTTGTTTTCTATCACCCATTCTGCCGGGAAGGCCGCCCTCTGACGGTCATAATTATGGTTCCACTCATTTGCAGTAACCACTTTTACTGTATGTGGGGCATTATGCAGCAAATTATCCTCCCTGTCAGCTTTACCCTCAACAATCTCCTGTATCTCGTACCAGATCGATTTCATAGCATCAACAAATTTATCAAGTTCCCTTAGTGACTCAGATTCAGTAGGCTCAACCATTAAAGTACCATGTACCGGAAATGAGAGTGTTGGTGCATGAAAACCATAATCCATAAGGCGTTTGGCAATATCTGCTTCTGTTATTCCAGCTTCAGCCTTGAAATTCCTGCAGTCAAGAATAAGCTCGTGTGCCACAAATCCCGAGATACCTGTAAAAAGCGTTTTATACCATTTCTTCAGGGAACAGGATATATAATTCGCATTGAGTATTGCATATTTTGTTGCCTCCGTGAGTCCATCAGCACCCATCATAAGTATAAAAGCATGTGATATTGTAAGAATATGAGCACTTCCGAAAGGAGCTGCAGCCACAACTGTATTAGCATTGTTTACGCCTGTTTTTACCAATGGATGACCCGGCAGGAATTGTGCCAGTTTGTCGTTAACAAGTATTGGTCCCATACCGGGGCCACCACCTCCATGAGGAATCGCAAATGTCTTGTGTAAATTAAGATGACAGACATCTGCACCTATATATCCAGGACTTGTAAGTCCAACCTGTGCATTCATATTTGCTCCATCCATATATACCAGTCCTCCGTTTGAGTGTATTATTTCGATCATTTCAACTACATCCTCCTCAAAAACACCATGTGTTGAAGGATAGGTAATCATAAATGCTGCCAGCTTTTCCATGTGCTCTTCAGTTTTGTTTTTCAGATCCCCAATATTAATATTCCCTTTATCATCACACTCAACTACTACAACCTGCATACCAGCCATAACAGCACTTGCCGGATTTGTTCCGTGTGCCGATGAAGGAATCAATACTACATTACGGTGTGATTCATTCCTGCTATGATGATATTCCCTTATTACTATTAATCCTGCATACTCACCGGCTGCACCTGAATTAGGCTGAAAAGAGATAGCCGAAAATCCTGTGATCTCCTTTAATGCCTCACCCAGTTCATCCATAAGCTGGTAATATCCTGAAGCCTGATCTTTGGGGACAAAAGGATGTATATTGGCAAATTCAGGCCAGCTCATAGCAAACATCGCCGTTGCCGGATTCAATTTCATAGTACATGAGCCAAGAGAGATCATGCTATGAGTAAGTGAAAAATCCTTCCTCTCAAGCATTTTGATATAACGCATCATCTCCGTTTCACTATGGTAATTGTTGAATGTTGCCCCTTGTAGAAATCCTGACTCCCTTAGATATTTCTTGTCGATGACATTGCTTTCGCTGTAAGAATTAACTGCTTCATTTCTTTTACCCGAGGCTTTGGCGAAGACTTCAAGGATAATATTTATATCGGATAGAGATGTTATTTCATCCGTACTTATACTGATTGTTTTTTCATCAGGGTAGAAGAAATTTATTCCTGCATCTTCTGAGAGACTTTTAATTGTATCTATACTGTCCACACTTACTCTTATTGTATCAAAGAAAGTATCATTTAACTGATCATAACCAAGCTCTTTCAGTGCAGAGTTGAGTGTACATGCAGATCTGTTAATCCGTGTTGCAATTTTCTTCAATCCCCCGGGGCCATGATACTGTGCATACATTCCGCTCATAGTTGCCAGAAGAGCTTGTGCTGTACATATATTTGATGTAGCTCTTTCCCGTTTAATATGCTGTTCTCTTGTCTGGAGAGCCATCCGCAATGCTCTGTTGCCCTGTGCATCTATCGAAACACCAATAATCCTTCCCGGCATATTCCTTTTTAGTTCATCCCTGGTAGCAAAATATCCTGCATGAGGCCCGCCATAACTTATTGGTAATCCAAATCTCTGATTTGAACCGACAACTATATCTGCATTCCATTCTCCTGGTGGAATGAGAATTGTAAGACTCATAAGATCGGCTGCAACACCCACCATGGCTCCGGCAGAATGAGCCCTTTCAATGAACCCCTTATAATCCCTGATCTGACCTGATGCAGCCGGATACTGTAC
>CAZTXH010000155.1:0-5976 GCA_964617415.1 uncultured Rikenellaceae bacterium
GGTTGCATCTTATTCCATCCTTTAGTAATCCCTCCCCATTGAGAAACATAGCAAGTTCACCAACTGTCATACCATGAATATAGGGTACCGGATATTGACTCACAAAAGAAAAGAAACCCTTCCTGACAAGTGGCCCCTCCATGCGAATACCTCCTAATGGATTTGGCCTGTCCAAAACAATAAAAGGGATGTCATTCTCAGCTGCTGCTTCCATGGCGAGACCGAGAGTGCTTATATAGGTATATGATCTCGATCCGATATCCTGTATATCATAAACAAGAATATCTATTCCTTTAAGCATCTCCTTTGTGGGTTTCCGTGTGTTGCCATATAAACTGTAAACCGGTACTCCTGTTTTAGGATCAACTGAAGATCCGATTATTTCTCCCGCAGTGAACTCACCTCTTACACCATGCTCCGGTCCGTACAGGGCAACCAGATTCACCTGAGGGGCATTAAATAAAATATCAACACCGGAAACCAGTTTATGATTAACTCCTGTAGGATTGGTTATTAGTCCGACTTTCTTTCCTTGCAGAACGTTGAAACTGCTTTTAACCAGTACTTCAAGACCTGTTTCTACCTTCTGAGCTTCCATTCTGAAGGATAACGGTAATGCCATTATACCAATAACCAAAGCAATATACATCTTAGTTATACTTTTCATATTTTTTCTTATAAAAATAAATAGCCTATAATTAATTGCCTAAATACTATAAATTTGTTCTGTAAAATAAAATTAGTCATTTTAATATGAGAATTTCTGCAATTCTTGTTTTAATTCTTTTGGTTACCGGCTGTAATCATTCAGGATTATCTGATCAGGTAAAGAATGATCTGGATTCCATTGTAACGGGATGGGTTCCCGATCAACGGGAAGCTATTTGTACATATACTGTTGAAATGTTAAAAGGTAAAAGCTTGGTATTAAGAGGTGAGACAAATGTTGAAAGCGCAAAGTATGATATCACAAATTACCTCGAACGAGCTGGCTATGAAATATATGACAGTCTTATATTGCTTCCTGATACCACAAAAGTCGCTAAACCATGGGGTCTTGTAACCTTAAGTATCTGTAATATAAAAAGTGAACCATCCCATTCAAGTGAACTGGTTTCACAGGCTCTAATGGGTACTCCCGTAAAGATCCTTAAAGCAAAAGGCAGCTGGTTGTTTATCCAGACACCCGATTATTATCTTGGATGGACTACCGGAAGCAGCATTATAAAAATGGATGAGAAAGAGCTGGAAAACTGGAAACTCTCAGACAGGCTGATATATCTTGGTAAATCAGGTGAAATATTATCTGAAAATGATCTTTCCAAAGTTGTTTCAGACATTACATCAGGTGCTCTTATAAAATTCGTTTCAGAAAAACATAGTTATTATGTTGTTGAGCTTCCTGACGGAAGGCGTGGAATGATACCCGGGGATGAAGCTGAAGATTTTTTGAGCTGGTCATCCGGGATAAAACCTGAACCGGAAAGAATGATAAAGTATGCAGAGTCGTTAATCGGTTATCCTTACCTGTGGGGAGGTATGTCCACAAAAGCTCTTGATTGCAGCGGATTTATCAAAACAATATTCTTTACAGGAGGAATTATCCTGGCTCGTGATGCTTCGTTACAGTTCCTGTATGGTCAGCCTGTTGACATATCTTCATCATACGATAATCTTGTACCAGGCGACCTGCTCTTCTTCGGATATCTTAATGAAGAAGGAGAGGTGAGAATAATACATGTGGGTATGTATATAGGTGATAGTGAGGTTATTCACTCTTCAGGAATGGTACGAATAAACAGTCTTGATCCTGATCGTGACAATTACAGCAGTTACCTTGGAGAAACAGTAAAGGGAGCAAGAAGAGTGATTGGTGAAGAATCACAGAAAGGTATTGAATACATAAGAAATCATAATTGGTATAACTAGCTCTATACCACCCAATCCCTTAGAGGAGGCTATATTCATAGACATTGAAATGATAAAATGAAAAAAAGAGAATTCATAAAATATTGTTCAATATTAGCAGGTGCAGCGATTTCAGGAAGGGCAGTTGTTGCATGTAATGAACCTGTAAAAACATCGATAACAGCTAAACGAAAAAGCAAATCCATGAAGTTAAGTTTTATACCATATGAGCTCCAGCTTAAACACACCTTTACTCTTGCAACAAGTTCGAGGACAACAACACCGGTAGTCCTTACTCAAATTGAGTATGGCAGGGAAAAAGGTTATGGAGAAGCTTCAATGCCTCCTTACCTTGGGGAGAGCCATGAATCAGTACTGAATTTCCTGTCAAAGGTGGACCTGTCGCAGTTCAAGGATCCATTCCTGGTTGAGGATATCGTAGTCTATATTGATAACATTGCACCAGGTAACTATGCTGCAAAAGCATCAGTAGATATAGCTTTGCATGATCTTGTCGGAAAACTATTGGGAAAACCATGGTTCAGAATCTGGGGACTTGATCCGGAAAAAACTCCCTTTACCAGTTTTACCATAGGAATTGATACTCCGGAGGTAGTGAAACAGAAAGTTTCTGAAGCAAAGCCTTATAAGATACTGAAAGTCAAGCTGGGACTTGGTACCGATAAAGAAATGATAGAGACAATAAGAAGTGTTACTGACAAACCTTTATGTGTGGACGTAAATCAGGGATGGAAAGACAGGAATTATGCCATGGAGATGTCACATTGGCTTAAAGAAAACAATGTGATATTTCTTGAACAACCTATGCCAAAAGAAATGGTCGATGATATTGCCTGGCTCAATGAGAATTCACCCATTCCTGTAATTGCTGACGAAGCACTTCAGACCATAGATGATCTTTTTAGTATGAAGGGTGTCTATTCTGCAATAAATATAAAACTTATGAAATGCGGAGGGATGAATGCTGCTTACAAGATGGCTATTATGGCAAAAGAGATGGGTATGAAAGTGATGTTAGGCTGCATGACAGAAACATCATGTGCAATATCGGCTGCAGCTCAACTATCCCCCCTGGCTGACTGGGCAGATCTTGATGGGAACCTGCTCATAAGCAACGATTGCTATGATGGTATTACTATTACCGGAGGTAAAGTAACCCTGAATGAGAGGCCCGGTATCGGGATCCTTGCAAAAAACGATATGTTTCGGGAAATGAATACCTGAAAGTGAAAAGAGAGCAGCGGATCAACGAATATTTTCTTTTATTATTTTTATACTTTCTTATCCGGTAGCAATATGGCAAAAAGTACCAGCAGGCTGGCTTCACTTGACATAAGCAGGGGATTGACCATAGCCTTTATGATCATTGTGAACACTCCAGGCAGCTGGGATTATGTTTATCCACCTTTTAAACATTCATCATGGCATGGATGCACACCCACCGATCTTGTTTTTCCCTTTTTCCTTTTCATAGTGGGTGTCGCCATGTGGTATTCATTCAGGAAATACGGGCACGAGATAAATGCAGGTTCTTTGTTGAGGATAACAAGACGTACGCTGGCAATATTCGCCATAGGTATCTTATTATCCATATTATCAAATTTGGGAAAAGGTTTTTCAACCTTAAGAATAATGGGTGTCTTACAACGGATTGCATTAGCATACGGAATCGCTTCCCTGATATGCCTGACAATCAGGCGTGATTATCTCTGGATTGTTACTGCTGCTATATTACTGTTCTACTGGATATTGCTTGCTTATACAGGCGGAGCTGAACCGTATAGTCTTGAATCCAATATTGTCAGGAAGATAGATATCGTAATACTGGGAGAGAAACATCTGTATACAGAATATGGAATACCTTTTGATCCAGAAGGCTTATTTAGTACACTACCATCAATTTGTACGGTGATAATTGGGTATTTTGCCGGTGAAATACTCGGCAAAGGCAGTGCTACGGGTAAAACTGTTCTGAAGCTTCTTCTTTATGGTGTCTCAGCAACAGGTCTGGGTCTTTTATGGGGTCTTTTTTTTCCGATAAACAAACCCATCTGGACTAGCTCTTATGTGTTGTATACAGCAGGATTGGCAATGATACTCCTGGCAGTTATTTATTTCGTCGCTGATGTTCTGAGATTCAGAAAATGGGGAACCTTTTTCACAGTATTCGGAATAAATGCATTATTCTCGTATATTCTCGCAGGTGTATTGACAGGATTAATGTATATAATTAATGTACAGCCTGATATGAATTTATATACATGGTTTTATGAAAAGATATGTGTTCCTGTTGCAGGAAATATGAATGGAAGCCTTATGTTTGCAATAATACAGATGTTATTAGTCTGGTTGGTGGCATTAATATTATACAGAAAGAGAATAATGATCAGATTATGAATCTAATGGCATTAAGGCATTAAGGCATGTACTATAGCTCTAACTCTCTTTAATGAAACAAAGAGGAAGGGATTCCTTATGATCCCCTCCTGGGAGGGGTAGGGGTGGGTTTATCAGAGTAGAAAAACTAACATATAATATGACTGAAATAGATATAATATCAGAAGGATACACGGAATTGTTTGGGGGTTCTGATATACAGATAACAGCTCTTCCCAGATCTGGTTCCGACAGGAGATACTTCAGGATTATTGAGAAAGATAGAAGTGTAATTGGAGCATATAATCCCAACCTTGAAGAGAATGAAGCCTTTGTCGGATTTACCAATCACTTCCTAAGCAAAGCCCTTCCTGTTCCTGAGATATATGGTTACATTCCCGATAAATTCATTTATTATCTCAAAGATCTGGGTGATATAAACCTATATACCTGGCTCCATTGCAGAGAGGATATCTCTGATTTCAATACAGGAACAAAAAATCTATACCATAAAATATTTGATAAACTGATACTTTTCCAGACTGAGGGGATAAAAGGACTCAACCTTGATCTTTGCTATCCACACAGGAGCTTTGATAGACAGTCAATGATGTGGGATTTGAATTATTTTAAATATATGCTTCTCAAGTTACTTGCCGTACCATTTAACGAACGCAATCTTGAGCATGATTTTGTTTCGCTTGCCGATTACCTCCTCGAAGCCGGTCAGGAGTATTTTCTTTACAGGGATTTCCAGACTGCAAATATTATGATTGTTGAGGATGAACCCTGGTTTATCGATTACCAGGGAGGCAGGAGGGGAGCCCCCCAGTATGATGTTGCATCTCTTTTATACGATGCTAAGATCCCAATGTCGCAGTCGAACAGGAATGAACTTCTGGATTATTATATTGGAAAATTTTGTACAGTCACTGGTGAGGATATTGAAAAATACCGTGGTTATTATTCAGGATTCAGCATGATACGTGTGATGCAGGCTCTTGGTGCTTTCGGCTTCAGGGGGCTTTATGAACAAAAACCCACATTTACAGAAAGTATAGTGCCTGGAGTTTATCTGCTGATACAATTAGCAGATAAAGCTAAGAATCATATTGATCTGCCAGAATTATATAAAACAATACGATCTATCCCTGGATCAGAAGTATTTCAGCGGCTCTCATCCGAAAATAAGTAATAATTAATTATGAAAGCAATGATAATGGCAGCCGGTAAAGGGAAACGGCTTGGTAAAATAACCGAGACCATTCCCAAGGCTCTTCTTGATATAAACGGAAAGAGCCTGTTGCGTCTTGCTGTTGAGAATTGCACCGAATCAGGCTTTGACGACATTATTATTAATATTCATTACATGGCAGATCAGGTTGAACAGGAAATAGAGAGACTTAGAAAAGACGGGTACAAGATTACTATCTCAGACGAAAGAGATAAGCTACTTGAAACAGGAGGTGGACTCTATAAGGCAAAAGATTTTTTTGACAATAATCCATTTCTGGTTTTAAATGCAGATACTATCACTGATCTCGATCTTTCTGTTTTGTATCAGTATCACCTTGATATGAAAGGACTTGCAACCCTGGCAGTAAGAAATCGTCCGGGAAAACGATTATTTCTTGTTAGTCAGGAAGGCTTGCTGAAAGGATGGTTCAATAA
>CAZTXH010000156.1:0-1941 GCA_964617415.1 uncultured Rikenellaceae bacterium
ATTCTGTCATGTCCGATTTAAGGAATTTTCTTCTTGCCGGGATATTATAAAACAGGTTTTTGACTGAGATGCTTGATCCTTCCGGGCAACTGCATGGTTCCTGTGATTCCACCTTTGAACCATTAATAACTATAGCAGTACCTGTATCAGTCTCTTTCTTACGTGTTTTTAGTTCAACCATCGATACTGCAGCAATTGAGGCCAGTGCTTCACCCCTGAAACCCTTGGTACTTATGGCAAAAAGATCTTGTGCAGATGAGATCTTTGATGTAGCATGACGTTCAAAGGAAAGCCTCGCATCAGTTTCTGACATCCCGCAACCATCATCAGTAACCTGTATCAATGTTTTTCCCGAATTTTTGATATTTACACTGATCTTTGTGCTTCCGGCATCGACAGCATTTTCCATAAGTTCCTTGACAACTGAGGCTGGTCTTTGAATAACTTCGCCTGCAGCTATCTGGTTAGCAACAGAGTCAGGTAAAAGCTTAATTAAATCAGGCATTGAATAAACAGGTTTCCTTATCAGCAAATATATGAATAATTACCGTATGACCCTTCTGGGACAATTCACTGAGACATAATTGTCAATTGTAATTGAGTTGATTATCTTTGAATAAAATTCACCTGTGATGAAAAAGCTGTTATTTTATTCTTTGGTCATATTCTTAATCATTTCTGCCGGTTGTTCAGGGAAAAGAAGCAGGGATGATATAAAAGTAATGACCCTGAATATCAGGTATGATAATCCGGGCGACAGTATTAATGCCTGGCCCAACAGGGCATCATTAGTTTGTGATTTTATCAGTGATGAAGAACCGGATCTGCTTGGAATGCAGGAAGTGCTTATACATCAATATGATATACTTGATTCAGTTCTTGTTGAATACAATTCAATAGGTATTGGACGTAATGATGGGGCAAAATCAGGAGAGATGAACCCGGTATTTTTCAGGGAAGAGCGTTTCGACCTGGTAAGAACAATCACTTTCTGGCTTTCTGAAACACCTGAAATTCCCGGTTCTCAAGCCTGGGGAGCTAATCTTCCGCGTATAGTTACATGGGCAGAGCTGGTTGATAAAAACACCAGTGAACATCTGTTTTTCTTCAATACTCATTTTGCACATGACTCTGACTCAGCAAGAATTATGAGTTCAAGGTTACTTCTTAATAAAGTTGATACTATTGCTTCAGGCTTTCCTTTTATTATAACAGGAGATTTTAACATGCTTCCCACAAGCGAAGGATATGCAATACTTACTGGTCCAGCCGAGAGTGTCCCCTTAATAAGGGATACGTATGATATATCTGAGAAAAGACCATATGGTCCTGATTATACATATAACGGATTCAGTGATATGGGTGGTCCCGGTAGAATTGACTATATTTTTGTAAAGGAGGGAATGAAAGTCCTTGATCACAGGACAACGATAAAAAAAGAACGTGACGTTTATATTTCTGACCACTGGCCTGTGGAGGCAATAGTAAGGTTAAGGTGATTGTTTTGAATTAAAAGTTGGCAGCAAGCAGTTGGCAGTTGGCAGAATTTAAAAGTTGTTATTTAAGATTTTTAATAAACTCGGTAATCCCATATTCATTCCTGGCAATATCGGTAATAAGCCAGCCTGAGTTTAATTCATTCCGGTTAAATTCCTTAACCTTAATATACCAACCCGGGATATCAATGATGTGATAAATAAGTTCCTCAACAAATTCATATTTAATTATTCCTGCCTTGATGTAGTAAAAGAACAGAGTAAGAAAATCAGGTTCATAATCCTGTGAGGCATAATAGTGAAGGTAATCAGTATCTTCAAGTGCTCTTTTCAGGTTAATGAAATCAGTTTCATTACTGGATGGTGGAATGAAACGAACCATTGTAGTATCGGTTTTAAAAACATTCAGGATATCCCCTATTGCAGATTTCAGGACCCACTTTAC
>CAZTXH010000156.1:1951-5923 GCA_964617415.1 uncultured Rikenellaceae bacterium
GAGACCTCCTGGACAAGAAAAAGTCTTATTTTCAAGGTCTCTCCCTTATATATCACATGGGCGATTGCTTCAGCAATTATTCCGGGAGAATATTTATCAAGTAAAATATTATTCTTAACTACATCTCCTGTAAACTCTTCTTTCAATTTAACATAAATGTCAGAATACTCTTTTCCTGAGGGTTGAATACGGGGATCTTTAAGATCGAAAAGCAGCGAGATCATTCTCTCACGAGGCATCTTTGCTTTGAAAGCTGAATCAGCAGGGTTGCCATTAAAATCGGTAAGCAGGTTGAACCTGTCTGCAAATTCGTTAAACTGCTTGATTCTGGCAACAAAGATATCTTCACGTTCTTTTTGCTGGTCTGTCAGAACCTGGGGAAAGAGGGAGTTACTGATAAAAAGTATCAGGAAAATCACGAGTGGAACCCGAATCTTTCTTTTTCTGATAAGAGAGAATGACATCAGGAAACAGCAGATTTTGTTTCGGTGGCCTTGATATCACCCAGGAATATCTTCCATCTTTTTTCCTGGAAGAAAGTGTCTTCAACAATGTCAATAATTATTTCAATCTCTTTTTTGGTGACATCAGTATAAATAATATCATCATCGCTGAAACCTGTAAATTCCTGGATAATAGTGGCAGTGGAGTAATACTTGCCATCGGGGCCTTTTGTAAATTCCCGTATATAGGCTATATCGTAAAACTTGATAACTACTTTGGTGTAAGGAAGGGATTTCAGCCTGGCCAGATATTTTTCCATCGGCCGGTTGACCTTTTTTACAGTACCGTCCGGCAGAACTGTTGATATTTCCATTTCAGCTCCTTTATAAAATAGCTTCAGAGCTTCCTTTTCAGCCATATTACGTTTTTCAGCAGGTTCGTCCTTGCTTCCAAGCGTAACAATATATTGCTGGAATTCATCAACTTTTTGTTTGGTTTGTTCCTTAAATACCTCTATATCTGCATCGCTCAGATTGATTTCATCTGTTATCTTTGCCTGTTTACTGGTAACTGCAGTCTTTGTTTCCTGTGCTATAATACACAGATATACAGACAATAAAACTCCTGTTATTAATATTTTTTTAAGCATATATTCTGTTGTTTTCTAATTATACTACAATTTGTATGCTAAACTTACTCTAAGACCGAAATTTTTAATTTTTGTCGGCTGGTGAGTATACTCTTTCCCAAAAATATCGATATAAGTATTTTTGTCACTAAGGATGTCTGACAGACCGATAATAACCTCCGGACCAAATGTGATTGATGAATAATAACCAAGTGGGATATTTATCCCGGCTGATCCATAAAAAGCAAGGTTAAAACCTTTTATTTTCATTGTGCCTGATTCATCTATTTCTCCCCTGTCATAAAAGCCTAATTCAGTCCAGTCTTTATATGCTACAATATCCTCAGGATAATAGCCTGTAAATTTATAACTGCCGGTTGTTTTATATGATGCTTTCTGCGGAATTGATATTTTAACGCCGCTTTCTGCAAAAAATCCAAATTTACCGGGTTTCCCACTTGTATAATTTACGAGAAGAGGAAGCGTCAGATAATTAATATTGACAAGCGAATCATATTCAGCAGTAATGATCTTATAGTAAGTTATACTATTAGCATCAGCAGAAAGCTCATTATCAGTAAATTCTCCACTGAGGTTAAAGTTTGCCGAATACCTGTTAAACTCCAGACCGCTACGTACAGCTATGTTGTCAGTAAAATAATAACTAACTCCGATAGCACTGATGAAGCCATAAAGAGGAGAAACACCCCATGAATGCATATTCTGATCAAGAGAGAGAGTTTCAATATCTTTGTCATTAATACTGGAGATCCCGAATGAACCGATCAACGACATACCAAAACCCTTCCTGGTTACAGGCCTGATAATTATCTGTGGAAGCTCACCGGCACCTGTTTCTGAAGCCGCCTCATAGAAATCGACAGCAGATATATCAACACTTTTAATGTGGAAATCGGAGAAAGTTTTTCCGGCGGCATTAAAAGAGATATTGAAAACCAGTGGAAACATTTCCCTGAAGGCATCCTTGCCTTTATAACTTCCCGAAAAGAACTTATTGGCATCAGTATATGTGTAATAGGTCCCATCCTCTGCTTTCATTACCTTACCGAATTTTGCCGAATCTGCATTTATTGAAAGATTTTTTATACCGTCAGGAAAATCTGCAATATAGTTTGTCAGATAATCAGTTACGGAGATGAGATTCGTCTCCGGTTCGGGTGATATGTCATTGTAAACCCTGGTAGTACTATCCGGGAAAAGATTAATGAAACTCTCCTTATAGAATTCCTTATCTTCATCTAATTCTTGGGGATCGCCGATCAGGGCAAGGAAATTTGTATAGTCCTGAAGTATGGTTTTTATAGAACTCTCGATCTTTGTAAGATCCTCATCATCAAACTCTTCGGCATTAACCTCCCTGAGTGCCTGGGAATAGTCAATAACATAGTCTGATGTGGCACTTCTTATCCCTACGATCTTAAAATTATCCGGCGATCTTGCTTCCATACTGAAAGCAATGCGGAATGTGAGATCCTCCTCATTCTGGTTAAGGGTTTGGTTCAGATAATTTCCATCTAATGACTTTTTAACAAGGATATCAATAGAATATATATTGTCCTCATGTGTCATTATTTCGCTTACCCGGGCATTCGCAAGATCGAGATTTATCGTTATTCCATCGGGGTACCAGAGAATGATATTATTTGTATAAGTCTCAGCTTCGTAAAATTCGCTAAGGCTATGTGAAGGGTCAAGATCATTATAAATCAATACCTGTCTGTTAACGAAAAGCTCCAGCAAGCCTTCTGCATTACTCCTGGCTTTTTCAATATCGCTAACGACATTTTCACCCATCTGGTTAGTTATTGACTGATAATCCTCAAGTACCTTGACGGCATTCGTATAAATTATTGATTTTTCCTTAACTGAAAAATCAACAACTTCAGCATTTATTCCGGGTCCCAGAATAAAGATTAGAAAAATGGTTAGAAGTACTGATCGTTTCATCTTTCACAAAAATTAATCGATTATAATTCTTCTGACCGTAATATATTTATTTAAATCAAATATAATCAAATAATAACCTTCCGGTTGTTTACTTATGTCTAACTCAACTATAAAGTGATCTGAAGTTTTCTCAAACATAAAGTTAAACAATTCTTTTCCATCCTGACTAATTATTTTGATTAAAAGCTCACCAAAGATGTTATTGTTTATCTCGATAGTGAATGAACCTGTTGTCGGATTCGGATATATATTCAGCCCTTCAAAGGGATCAACATCATCAGTTCCTACATCACCTGTTGGTATGGTAACGATGTCACTACGTGTAAAGCATCCCAGTTCATTGCCTATACTAACCTGGTAATCACCCATTTTGCGTCCTGCTATAAAGTAATAATCATCGGCTCCGGTGATGAGATTGCCATTGCAGTACCATCTGTATGTTTTTGCCGAGTCGTTACTGCATGTAAGATACCATACTGTTGGTCCCTGGGTATACAGGAAGGGTTTATCGGGAGCATCCTCGAAGTAAACGCTTATAACATCCGACTCTGCAGTACAACCATCGAGGTCAACTTCAAGGGAATAATCGCCTTCAGTGAGGAAATCCTCTATAGATGATGATGTTTCCCCTGCAATGGGTACTCCATTACGGTACCATTGGTAACTGTATCCCGGAATCTCCTGTTCAACAGTGAGTATTATGGGAGTTTCACCCATACATTCACCGGCCAAGTAATTATCGGAAGTGATGACAGGTTCATAGGGCATTGGTTTGACAGTTACATCGACGGGTGATGTCATGGTTACACAGCCATAGGAATTTGATATATTGAGTTTGTATGTTCCGGAGGCGAGAGCTTTATAGCTGTTTGATGTTGCTCCGCTTATTACAGAGCTGTTATTTTCCCATTGGTAAGTATATGAAGGATTGT
>CAZTXH010000157.1:0-5849 GCA_964617415.1 uncultured Rikenellaceae bacterium
ATATAACCCATATCTCCTTCAATACGAAGCCATTCATGGTCCTTGGTGTACAAAAGATCTGCCGGTATATTCATGGTGTAAATTTATTGAGATTTATATTAAAAGTATACAATATGCAATAATATTAAAATAAATGAATTTTTCTGGTCTTATATTCTCAAATGTCATTTCCCGTAATGTTTCTTGTTGATCCCTTAATAACAAGATTTGTTTTGATTATTTTGGTCTGAACCAGTCTTTCTTCATCATCAGTCAGATTGTTTATCAGTAATTTAACTGCCTCTTTACCTACTGAATGACCGTGTTGTTCTACCGATGTAATAGGAGGATCAGTCAGGTCGGAAATCATTTCACTGGTGAATCCCACAATTGAAATTTCATCCGGCACTTTAAAACCACTTTTTTTTACAATCTTCATTGTCTCAGCGGCAGTAAGATCATTAACCGCAAAGAATCCATCAGGTGAAGATTCTTTTGCCAGTAATCCCGGAATTATTTTTCTGGCCTCCTCCACTGTGTCACATTTTATAATACTCCCCTCATTTATAGGCAGATTAAAGTCAGAAAGAGCCTTGATAAAACCTTTTTTTCTGTCCATGGTTATTAACAGGTGGTCCGGACCCGACAGGTGAATAATATTCCTGCAACCAGTCTCTATCAGGTGTTTTGCAGCATCATATGCACCGGCTTCATCATCTACAATCACCCTGTCGGTTTCAATTTCTTCACATATCCTGTCAAAAAAGACCAGTGGTATCCCTGAATCTATTATCTTTCTGAAATGATCGAATTTTTTTGTCACCTTGCTCATTGATACAAGTATTCCGTCAACTCTGCTCGACAATAATGTATTAACCGCTTTAACCTCCCTTTCATAGGATTCATTCGATTGGCAAAACATAACATGGTATCCGTCATTATATGCAAGGTCTTCAATTCCACTGATAACCGTTGAAAAGAAATAATGTACTATCTCAGGTACAATCACTCCAATGATCTTACTTGACCCGCTTTTAAGGCTAAGTGCTATTGGGTCAGGTTTATACTGCCAGCGATCAACAAGTTCCCTGACCATTCTCTTTGTTTTGAAACTAATATCAGGATGGCCTTTGAGAGCCTTAGAAACTGTTGAAGGAGATATTCCCAACTCTCTTGCAATATCCTTTATTGTTACATTTCCTTTGTGCATTTCATATCCTCAATACACTATATGATTCCACAAGTTATGTTAAATATTTTTATTTTCCTATTTAGAAAAAATGACGTTTTTAGGTATAAAAATTAAAAAAAAATATTTAAAAAACCATGACAAATACTGTTATTATTAATGAATATTAACATTTCAAACGTTTGCGGTAAAGCATGTAAATAATTGATTTAAAATTTGTTTTATATAAAAATAATTTCTTATATTGCATTATGCTAATCTTAACCAAATTAAATCTGATTAATAATATTGAGATTTCAATTTATACCTTAAATACTAACCAATAACCTAAAAAACTAAACAATGGTAACATTACGAATGTTTTTGTTCTCATGCAGGAAAAGGATATTGTCACTTTTCCTCCTGTTCTTTGCTATCAGCATTACTTATGCTCAACAAAGAACGATTACGGGAACGGTCACTTCTGAAGACGAAGGTGCACTTCCCGGGGTCAATATAGTAATCCAGGGGTCCGTTACGGGAGTAATGACTGATGTTGACGGGAAATACTCTATCCCAGTTCCCGGACCTGAAACAGTTCTGGAATTCTCATTTATCGGCTACACACAGCAAAATATAACTGTTGGTAACCAGTCTACAATTGATGTTGTGATGGTCCCTGCAATGAGTGAGCTCGGTGAAGTTGTTGTCGTAGGATACGGAACACAGAGAAAAAGAGAGGTTACCAGCTCAATTACCAGTGTAAATACCGAGGAGTTTAATAAAGGTAATATGATTACTCCAGTACAACTGATTCAGGGAAAGGTAGCCGGGCTGTCAATAAGTAAAGCCGGTGGAAATCCGAACGGAACTTATGACATACGTCTGAGGGGATTAAGCACCATAGGTGCCAATCTTTCACCTTTGGTTGTTATTGATGGTGTTATCGGTGGAGACCTGAATAATGTGGATCCAAATGATATTGAGTCCATAAGTGTACTGAAAGATGGTTCTGCAGCATCAATTTACGGAACCAGGGGTTCAAGCGGAGTAATCCTTGTTACTACCAAGAAGGGTAAATCAGGTAGTGCCGTGATAGATTATAATATATATGCAACAGCTGAAATAGTAGCCAAGAATCCTAATGTGATGAATGCATCCGAATGGAGGGCATTATCTGCAGAAACAGGACTCGGAACAGATTTCGGAGGAGACACAGACTGGTTTGATGAAATTGAACAGACAGGTATCACTATGGTACATAATATCTCTTTGTCGGGTGGCAATGATAAATCAAATTATCGTGCTTCAATAAATTACCATTCTACCGATGGTGTTATGATTACCTCAGGATATAAACAGCTTAACGGAAGAATCAATATCACACAAAAAGCATTAAACGATAAACTTACTATCGATCTTAATCTGGGAGCTACGGAAAGGGAAAGTGATTATGGATTTGATGCAGCATTCCGTTATGCAACAATTTACAATCCTACTGCTCCGGTCAGAAGCGATGATGCTGCATATGATATATATGACGGGTATTTTCAGCAGGTTCTTTTCGATTACTACAATCCTATGGCAATCCTCGAGCTGAACACGAATAAGGGAAAAAACAGGATACTTAACCTTTCATTGAAAGGTACCTATGAAATCGTTAAAGGACTGACTGTTGATGCTTTTTATTCAACACAAAACACCGACAGGTTAACCGGTGTTTATTATGATAAAAATGATTACTGGGGCGGAATGGACAGAAATGGATTAGCTTCAAGAAACGCAGATAATTCCGCTACCAGGCTTTTTGAATCAACTGCACGTTACCTTGGTGATATAACTTCTGAAATAACACTTACTGCTATGGGAGGTTATTCATACCAGGATTTTACATATGAAGGATTCTATGCACAGGGAGGTGATTTCCTGACAGATAATTTTACATATAATAACCTGGAGGCTGCACTAGACTTTGATAATGGTCTCGGTACAATTACCAGTTATAAAAATTCAAATAAACTTATTGCATTCTTCGGACGTGTTAACCTTAACATCAGCAATATCTGGTTTGTTGCCGCAAGCGCCAGGTATGAGGGTTCTTCCAGGTTCGGAACCGATAACAAATGGGGATTATTCCCGGCTATCAGCGGTGGAGCTGATATATCCAAATTTCTGCAAGTCAGCTATATAAATAACTTAAAATTAAGAGTGAATTATGGCCTTACCGGGAACCAGCCGTCAGAAAGTTATCTTTCGCTGTTACGTCTGGGACCTTCGGGCAATTTCTATTATAACGGAGAATTTGTTCCCGGGTACTCACCTGTAAGTAATGCAAATGCCGATCTTAAATGGGAAAAAACAGGTCAGATTGATGCAGGAATTGATTTTACTTTGTTTGATTCAAAAATATCAGGTTCGTTAGATTATTATACCAAAACAACTACAGATCTGTTATTCCAATATGAAGTACCTGTCCCTCCGAACCTGTATTCAAGTGCATGGCTGAATCTCGGTGAGATAAAAAGCAGTGGTCTGGAATTAGCACTTAACTGGAATGTAATTCAGAAAGGTGATCTCTTTTATTCCGTCACCATTACTCCGACATATAACCTGTCAAATATCCTTGTTTCGCTTTCCGGAACATATAATGGCGCTGATCTGGAATACGGTACTCAGGATATGGGTAATATGGGATCACCGGGTCAAAACCAGGTACCGCTTGTCAGGGTTGAGGAAGGTGAATCTATCGGCCATATACTTTGCCTTGTCTATGAAGGAATTGATGAAGACGGTAATATAATATTCCAGGATACAAATGAGGATGGAACCGTCGATCAGGCAGACCGGCAGGTTGTAGCAAACGCTCTGCCAAAAGTACTGATTGGTTTTGGCAATAACATAACTTATAAAAACTGGGATTTGAATGTTTTCTTCCGTGGAGTATTCGGACATCATCTTATCAATTCATTCACCGGTTTCTACGAAGTACCTGCTTATATTACATCATATAATCTGCCAAAATCAGCTGCTGATATGAGAAACCCAACAACAGGTACGCTGTTGAATGTTACTTCAGGTACATTATCAAGCAAAGACGTTGAAGACGCATCTTTTGTTTCTCTTGATAACCTGAGCCTGGGATATAATTTCGACCTTGGGAATAGTTCACAATTCAGTAAAATCAGATTATATCTGGCAGGTAATAACCTATTCTATATTACCAAATATTCAGGTGTAGATCCTAACCCAAGATATATAGACAGCGCTACAGATCAGGGAACTTATAATAGTCCCCTTGTACCTGGTGTTGACAGAAGAAATACATGGTTCAGAACCAGGTCGGTTACTATTGGTGCAAATATTGTTTTTTAATCAGGGAAATGAATGAATCATGAAAACAAAAGAACTAAATAATATGAAAAAGATACTATTTTTTACAAGATTATTATTGAGTGCAGCAATAATTATTGCTCTCGGTCATTCATGTACAAAACTGGATGAAGAACTGTACAGCGAAATAACACCATCAAGCTTCTTTAAAACTGATGAGGAATTCGTTTCGGCTTTGGGCGCTGCATATACTACATTTGGAAACTATGCTTCCGGCGACTTGTTCTCCCTGCAGGAGATTACGACAGATGAAGTTGTAGTGCCGACAAGAGGTTCCGACTGGGATGATGGTGGTAACTGGAGAAGACTCCATCTCCATTCCTGGAAATATGAAGATAATGCGACCGGTGGCGCATGGGATTTCTGTTTCTCCGGAGTAAATACTGCCAACCGGCTTATTTATCAGTTTAGCACTCTTGCTGAAAGCGGAGATATAGACTCCGAAGTTGCAGATGCTTATATTTCAGAACTTAAAGCTGTACGTGGATTTTATTACTGGCAACTTGTTGATCTATATGGTAATGTACCGCTGGTTACAGACTTCGCTTCTGCAGAAGCATCACCACCAACAGTCTCCAGGGTTGAGGTATACAATTTTATTATTTCTGATCTGGAAGAAGCGGTTCCTTTATTATCAGATGCCGTTGACGGTACCACCTACGGACGTTTGAATTACTATGCCGGGCAAACACTTCTGGCCAAGTTATATCTTAATGCCGAAGTTTATTCAGGTACTGCACAGTGGAATAAAGTCATAGAAGCATGTGATGCAATAATTAACTCAGGTAAATATTCTCTTGAAAGTAACTATTTTAACAACTTTAATATCGACAATTCCGGATCAAAAGAGTTTATCTTTGCCATCCCTTACGATCAGGTATTTTTTACAGGATTCCAGCTGGTTATGCAGACACTGCACTACGGTAGCCAATATACATACGATCTCACTGCCCAGCCATGGAACGGTTTTTGTACTCTCGAGGAGTTCTACAATTCATACGATGATGCTGACGTTCGCAAAGGTGATATGGGAACAGTCGATGGTCCTGCCGTGAAACGTGGTAATTTTATTGCCGGTTATCAATATACCAGTGGAGGAGCACAGGTAATAGATGACGGGGCCGATGCAGATGATCCTGACGGTAAACCACTCAATTTCGGTAATATGGGTTCAGGTCTCCCTCAAATAAATGAACTCGGACCCCAGTCATGGCGCCAGTCAGGTATCAGAATAGGTAAATGGGAGTTCGAAATGGGTGGTACATCTCAAATGAATAACGATTATAGCGTATTCCGTTATGCCGATATACTC
>CAZTXH010000158.1:0-5844 GCA_964617415.1 uncultured Rikenellaceae bacterium
CTTTAACTATTGGAGGGACAGTGCTTATATTAGCCGGCTTTTTTTTAAACTGGATGAAATAAAGATATAAGCTGATTAATAAAAAAACAGTAATCACTAAAGTGATCTATGAAAAAACTCAAGATCTCAATAATCGACCTTATTCATAATAGTTTTTCCCTGTCTTTGTACAGGCGTGCCATGTTTACTAATTATCTCAGTATCATGCCACAGGTTATTGGAGTGTGGTGTCGGGAAGAAGGACATAATGTTAATTATTCAATCTTTACGGGATCACAGAATATGAAAAATCTGTTATATTACCAGGCGGATCTTGTATTTATAAGTTCTTTCACTTACACAGCTCAACTTGCCTATGCTCTTAGCAACTATTTCCACTCCCGTGGAATTGTAACGGTCCTTGGTGGGCCGCATGCCAGATGCTACCCCGAAGATGCAAGCCTCTATTTCGATTATGTCCTTGGATTAACTAACAAGGAATTATTGAAAGCGTTATTGAATGATTTTGAACTTAATAATCAACAAGGGAAGTACCTTTCAGCTTCTTCTCAACCTTTATCAATCCCAAGTGTGTCCGAAAGGTGGGAATTTATTGAAAAGGTGCACCGGCAATTCAGCCTTATTAAAACAGTACCAATAATTGGAAGTTTTGGTTGTCCCTATAAATGTGATTTCTGTCCCGATTCAGAAATTCCTTATCAAGTGCTTGATCAAGATATGATCAAGGAAGATCTTCAATTTTTGTGTAAAAAAATGAAACATCCGATTGTTACCTGGTACGACCCTAATTTTGGCATAAGATTCAATTCAGTTATGGAAACCATTGAATCGGCTGTTCCTCCAGGTAAGTTTGTTTTCGCTGCCGAAAGCAGTTTGTCAATTTTAAATGAAGTTAATGCCCGGAGAATGAACAAGTTGGGATTTAAAATGGTAATGCCTGGAATAGAGTCATGGTTTGATTATGGGAAGAAATCGGGAACAGGGTCTAACATCGGACTGGATAAAGTAAAGGAGGTGGCTGAACAGGTTAATATGATACAGAGCTATATTCCGCAGGTACAAACAAATTTCCTGATTGGTCTTGATAATGATTCCGGGGAAGATCCTTTTATACTTACCAAACGTTTTATTGACCTTGCTCCTGCCGCATATCCCTCATATGCTTTGTTATCAATATACGGTCGAAGTGTTAATAATAATATTAAATATGAGCTCGAAGACAGAATTATTCCTTTTCCCTTCCATATGTTGAGATCAGTACTTATCATGAACATTATTCCGAAGCACTATACATGGGAAGAATTATATATACATTTTATTGATTTATTGAGATACAGTTTTTCCGGCAAAGCTATACGCCGGCGCTTCAATGCTAATCGTATGGTTGCTCCGAAGTGGATTACTCTTTTACTGTCGTTAACAATTGGTGGTTCGGAAAAAATAAGATTATTATCAAATATGTTAAATGATCTTCACAGGGAAACTGATTTTTATCAATTTATAAATAAACAGACAAGTCGTGTACCCGAGTTCATGGTAGAGAATGTTAAAAAAGATCTGGGGCCTTTATGGCATTGGCTTCCGGATAAGAGTTTATCTTATAATACAAATGTTATCTCAAATAATTAATAATCAAAATATGGCCAAATACCTCACGTTAACGAGGCCACCAACCTGATGAGCAATAAGATTAAAGAGTAGAGAAAGCTTATCCGTTAATATTTAATTACAATATTAAGTATTCCTGTTATCCCCCCTGACCCTACCGATAAATTGCCGAATATTTTCATAATCTGCACCTTTCTTTTCAATCAGTTTTATAAATGCACTTCCAATAACTACTCCTTCAGCTATTTGACAAGCTTCTTTAAATGATGTATTATCTGAAATACCAAAACCTATCAGTCGCGGATTCCCCAGACTCATCTCCATTATTCTTTTAAAGTAAGATCTCTGTTCATCAGAAAATCCTTCCTTAATTCCAGTCGTTGAAGATGATGATACCATGTAAATGAAACCTCGACTTATTTTATCAATCATTCTTATTCGCTCATTACTGGTTTGAGGGGATATCAAAAGGATGTTATGTAATTTATTCTTTTCGAATATGATCTGATACTGATCAAGGTAAATTTCCAAAGGCAGATCGGGAATAATAAGTCCATCAATCTCTATATTATGGCATTTGCGACAGAATTCTTCAATCCCAAATTTAAAGATAGGATTAATATACCCCATTAAAATCAATGGGATTTGAATTTCTTTGCGAATATTTTCCAACTGTTCAAAAAGCAGGTTCAGACTCATACCATTTTGTAAAGCTTTTACATTACTGTTCTGTATAACCGGACCGTCAGCTAATGGATCTGAAAATGGCATCCCAATTTCAACCATATCAACTCCAGCTTTATCCAGATTATATAAAATTTCTATTGTTGATCCAATTAATGGGAAACCTGCCGTAAAATATATTGAAAGAATATTCTTTTTTTTAGTAAGGAAGAGATTATCAATCCTGTTCATCTTATTTCTAATTCTATGTTAACAATTAACAATTTGATTGCGTATTATTCTGCATATAGTTCATGTATGTTGCCATATCTTTATCGCCGCGACCGGATAGAGTTATAACGACAACATCTTCGGGGCTGAATTTTAGCTTACCGATTATTGCCAAAGCATGAGCTGGTTCAAGGGCTGGTATAATTCCTTCAAGCCTGGTCAGAAGAAAAGCTGCTTCAAGAGCTTCATCATCTGTTGCGTATTTAAACGTAACCCTGTGTGATTTATTCAACCATGCAAACAGGGGACCTATTCCCGGGTAGTCAAGTCCTGCAGATATTGAATATGTTTCAATAATCTGACCATCATCATTTTGCATAAGAATCGTCTTGCTACCATGAATAATCCCCGGAGAACCGGTTGCAATGGTTGCAGCTGATTCGCCACTCTCTATTCCTTTCCCGGAAGCTTCCACGGCTATTAATTTTACATCCTCATTATCAAGAAAATGATAAAAAGAACCTGCAGCATTGCTTCCCCCACCCACACAAGCAATTAAATAATCCGGTGCTGAATTCCCTGTGTGCTCTACAAGCTGTGATTTCAATTCTTTACTTATCACCGACTGGAGTCTGGTAACCAAATCAGGATAAGGATGTGGTCCGACAACAGAACCAATAATGTAATGTGTATTTGTAGGATTATTAATCCAGTCGCGAATAGCCTCGTTAGTAGCATCCTTCAATGTCATATTCCCACTTGTAACAGTTATTACATCAGCTCCAAGCATCTTCATTCTCAAAACATTTGGAGCCTGACGTTCAACGTCGAGCTTCCCCATATATATAACACATTCAAGTCCCATAAGGGCACTGACGGTTGCTGTGGCAACCCCATGCTGACCCGCCCCTGTCTCTGCAATAATTCTTGATTTACCAAGTCTTTTGGCTATAAGTATCTGCCCGATAGTATTATTTATTTTATGGGCTCCGGTAAAATCAAGATCCTCTCTCTTTAAATATATTTTGGTTTTATAGAATTCAGAAAGGCGACTGGCATAAAATAATGGAGATGGCCTTCCCGCATAATCCCGTAGCAACATGTCGAATTCATCTCTAAAATCCTGACTATTAAGAATATTCAGATAGTTATTCTCTAGTTCTTCTATATTCCATTGCATCATTTCAGGAATATATGCACCACCAAAATCACCGTAAAATCCCCGATCATCAACGCTGTATTTCATGTGTAAATAATTTTGATTTTAAAGGTCACATGGAACCCACATGAGAAATTTTTTCATTTTTATTTGCGTTTTTAAATCATGTGGGTTTCATAATTGGTTATTCTTTAATTTTCTTTATAAACTCTTTAATTTTTTTATAATCCTTTATTCCCGGTGATATTTCAAAACGACTGTTAATATCTACCGCAAACAGATATTTATGATTAATCTCCTTTACTTGTGAGGCATCCTCAGGTCCGATCCCTCCACTTAGTAAGAATTGTTTATTCAAATTATATTCATTTATTTTTCTCCAGTCGAATTTCAGACCACTCCCACCCTGACTACCAGTTTTAGTGTCAAATAAAAAATATTCACAGGCTTTTATATATTGTTCAAGTACCTTAAAACTAAAGCTATTGCTAATTTCAAAAGCTTTGATAATTACCAATCCTTTTTTCTTCAGAGTATTACAATATTCAGGAGATTCATTCCCATGAAGCTGGACAATATCCAGCCCATACAGGTTCATAGTATTAATAATTTTTAAAGGTTGTTCGTTTACAAAAACACCTGTTTTCAAAATACCGGGAGGTATTTTACAGAAAAGAGATTCTTTTGGTTTATTACCAACATATCGTTTTGACCCCGGGTAAAAAATAAAACCCAAGAAGTCAGGACTTACGTTTGCTATTTCTATTGTATTCTCCGGATCTGTTAATCCGCAAACTTTTACTTTTAGCATTGGTTTAGAAAATTTCTTTAACAAAATCATCAAATGCTCTAACCGGATTTTGTTTCGACATAAACAGCTCACCTATAAGGAATCCATTATATCCGATTTGTTTTAAATATTTTACTTTTGAAGGAGATGAAATTCCACTTTCAGAAATCTTCAGATATTGTCCTGGAATCTTATCCACCATATCAACTGACACATTTTCATCAACAATAAATGTCTTAAGATCTCTATTATTAACACCGATAATATCTATGTGATCATTCACTAATTCAAGTTCATCCTGAGATTGTACTTCAAGTATGACCTCCATTCCCAAAGAATGAGAGAGTGCTGCGAACTTTAAAACCTGATCCTGTGCCAGTACAGAAGCAAGAAGCAATATTACATCTGCTCCAATAGATTTTGATTCAACCACCTGGAATTCATCTATTATGAAGTCTTTCCTTAATATTGGTATAGAATTATGTTCACGTATACTTTGCAGATCAAAGGTGCTGCCTCCAAAAAATTTTTCATCTGTAAGTACCGATAAGGCTGAAGCTCCTGAAAGCTCATATCCCCGGGTTACTTCTACAACCTTAGCATTCATATTAATAATACCTTTGGAAGGTGACATTCTTTTAAACTCTGCAATTATTCCGGACTTTCCAGGATCTAAAAGATATTTCTTTAGAGAAATCGTATTGCGTGAAAAGAACATGCTTTTTTCCAGTTCTCTAAACGGAGTATGCTTAATCAGAGCATTGATTTCTTTTCTTTTATTATTAATTATTTTTTCAAGAATTGTCATGATTGCATATCAATAAGCATTTTAAGCGATTTTAATGCCTTCCCGCCAAAAAGAGAATCTTTAGCTAATTCTTTGCATTCTTCAAGTGATTTTGACGGATGATAACACTTTATTGCCAACTGCGCATTAGCTATAACCACATTATTCTGAGGATTTGTTCCTTTACCTTCAAGAATATTATTAAAAATCTTCGCTGCCTCATTTACTGAATTTCCACCCCTGAGGTCAGAAGGTTTATTCACTTCATAATGTAACTTTTCGGGTGAAATAATCTGTTCCATTCCATTATATATATATTTAAAACTATCAGTTAGAGAGATCTCATCATATCCGTCAAGACTGTATATAATGGTATATTGAATATCAGACATCTGGTAGAGATAATTATATAAACGTGCAAGCTCAAGACTATATACTCCTATCATCTGCTTACGTGGGAAAGAAGGATTTACCATAGGACCAAGCATATTAAAGAAGGTTTTTACTTTAAGAGCTTTGCGTATAGGAGCGACAGTTTTCATTGCAGGATTAAACAGTGGAGCATGTAAAAAACATACTCCGGTTTTATCAATCTCCCTCCTTAAC
>CAZTXH010000159.1:0-5829 GCA_964617415.1 uncultured Rikenellaceae bacterium
ATGTATGGTGATGCAATCGTCGGACCTGAGGATGTAACCTATCCGATACCACAGGAACAAATCGATTCCAGCAATGGAAGGCTGGTTCAGAACAGATAGAATTAATTTTTTCTACAGCCCCTTTATATGGAACCCTGTATTTTAGCCCCCTTTAGGGGGCAGGCCCCGAGTACTCGGGGTCGGGGGTTGATATCTCCTCCTTCACCAGATTTATCAATTGCACCCTGCTCCTTACATTTGTTTTGATATAGATCCTGTGAGTGTGATCCTTGACAGTTTGCAGGCTTATAAAGAGTTTGTCGGCTATTTCCTTATTACTAAGCCCATTACATATCTCGCGTATAATATCCGTCTCACGGGGTGACACTTCATACTTAAGACAGAACTCCTCGAACGACAAGTCTTTACCTTGTTCTTCACTCATTGATGAAATCATCGTTCCATAAGAGAAATAAAGCGGGAGAAATGAATTACCGGCAAAAAAAGCAAGGATAAAACCAAGCTGTATGTATACAGATATCGAATATAATAGTAGCGGAACACACTGTAAAAACATTATAATTATTATTCCGGTGGCAATTGTCCGTCGGTCATAAGCATGAATAAATGACTTTCCTCTCTTTGACCAAAATATAAAATATGCAGAAATTAAATAATAAAATAGATTATTACTTTTATATTATTATGGAATAATTTGTGCAGGTTCAAGTAGTTTTTCATGTGTAATAAGGTACCCCAGTGCAATGATTATAGCAAAATTGATAAGCAGAAACCAGAAAAGATGGTGGTTATTATATTTCCTTCCAGAAATTTCACCGGAGAATTGCATCAGCATGAGCCAGGCAAAAACCAGGAATGGAAGGCCAATCAATAATGAGATATTGGAAAACCTCGTAATCAGGTTTTGTTCAATATAGGGTGAGAGGAACGCTTTTATTAATACCTGTCCCCATATTCCGTAAAAACCGAAAGTAAAAATAAAGACAAGAAAATATAAAAGGGAAGAAAAAATTTCCGTCCTGTACCTGGTTCTTAGTCTTGAAGCAAGGACTATACTTCCTGCTGCAAGAGCAACTGAGAGAATAAAAATCGTTAAAACCAGGTACTTCAGCATAATAACATAAAGATAAAAAAATCTTGTTAACAGTTATTTCTGGGATTCACTACTTAAGTATTATTCACACTACTAAAGTAGGAAAATAAAAAATCACTACTATAGTATGCAATCCATCTGATTTACAGGGTTTACATTTACTACAGAAACTAATTGAAGTATTAACTAAATATTATAAAAAATGGAAGAAACAAGAGAATACACATTAAAACCGACATTCGGTAACAGCTTTGGAACAGGCCTGAAGGTAATGGGCGACAATTTTATAAGACTTCTCCTTATCGTTATTATTCTAGCTATAGTGTCAGCTCCTTTGAGAATGATAAATTTTAATTTTGATGCAGGCGACTTTCACAGGGGTCCATGGGAATGGATGGGTCATATGGACACTGTTTTTAACTGGGCTTCATTAGGGATGCTTGCAGCCTTTTTCGGACTTTTATCTTTGCTTTTTGCATTCTTTGTGCTACCTGTTTTTGAATATGGTAAAGATATGACCTTTGTCCAGGCTGTAAGGAAGATAAAACCGGATTTTGAAACCCTGATTAGAGGATTCTGGGAAAATTATCTTCATATTGTCCTGGCAAATCTGCTTGTTACTGCCCTTATTGTCCTGGGATGTTTTGCACTTCTGATCCCGGGTATAATAATAGCCTGCAGATTGGTATTTGTATCATATATTGTAATGGATAAAAAGCTTGATCCCATTGAAGCAGTAGAACTTAGCTGGAAGCTTACCCGTGGACACGGCTGGAGGATCTTTGCAATGGGATTTGTCTCCTTCTTTATCATATTATTCGGGATTATATTATTTATTGTAGGTGTATTTCCTGCCATTATGTGGGTATCAAGTTCATTTGCAACTCTTTATCAGTCAGTGCTTATTGAAAAAGAGAAACCTGCAGAACCTGCTGTAGCATAAAAACTGCATTCAGTTTTCTTTCTTAGTATGTTTTCACCTGCCGTGAGCTTTAACTAGTTCCGGCAGGTTTTTTGCGGTAATTCGTAAAAAAGAATCATTGCATAACATTTGAAAATAAAACCTAACTTTATTTTAATTGAAACAACCTCCTTTATGTTGAGGATTATTTTACCGGGAATATTCATAATTATCAGTTTATCATGCTATTCTCAACAAATACAGGGAATAGTCCTGGATGAAAACACCTTCCAGCCTCTTGTCAATGTCAGCGTTTTTTTCAATGGCACCACTGTTGGAACCAGAACCGACAGCAACGGTAAGTTTCAAATTAATATTCCGGGAAATCAAAAACTGCCATTAGCTGTGAGTGCAATTGGATATAATTCACTTATGCTGAAAGAATACTATACCGATAAAATGATAAAAATATTGTTAATCCCAAGGATATATGAACTTGATGAGGTTATCATAACCTCAAAAAAAATGACATGGAGAGAAAGATCGGTTAGAAATCATTATGTAGGCATATTCAGAAAACAGTTTCTTGGTGAAACAGTTAATTCATATACATGCAAAATATTGAATGAAAGTGATTTGGTATTTAAATATTATGATAAAGAAAATCTTTTGACAGCATATTCGACTAAACCACTGGAAATAACCAATAAAGCCCTGGGTTATAAAATTATTTTTTACCTCGATGAATTTAAATTCTCACTTGATCCTTATTTAATGACTTATACAGGGTATTGTATTTTCAGGGAAGATTCAACATTATCAGAAAAAGCTCAAAGAAGAGCTGAAAAAAGAAGACGGCTAGCTTATTTAGGTTCAAGGATGCATTTCATGCGTTCATTATGGAACAACAATCTTGATTCGTCAGGATTTACCATTAAAGACTCCCGTAATAAAATTATTCTAGCTGATTCTCTTGTTTGTGGAAGAGACTCATCAGAAAAATACATAATAAATAAGGGAAGATATTCAATTTCATTTTTTTCGAAAGTCCCCCGATCTACAATAGAATTGATATCTGATACAGTCTATTTCAATAAGCTTGGATATTTTGATCCATACAGTATTAAATGGATTGGTGAAATGGGGAAACAGAGAGTAGCTGATTTATTGCCATATGATTTTAAGCTGAAATAGATTTAACCTCCTTCGCGTAGCCGCTTCGGCGAAGCAAGGACAGGAGGGGATTTTTGGTAATAAATCCATAGAAAATACTGGTATTAGCCCCCCTTTAGGGGGGTTGGGGGGTATTTAATCAACTTGGCAAACCTTAACAGAAGCTTTTTTCTGCCATATTTCTCAAAGTCAACAGATGCCGTGGTATTTGGGACTTCACCCTCTATTGATATTATTACGCCATTACCGAACCTTTCATGATGAACAGCATCTCCTTCTGAAAATTCCGAAGGATCAGTAGCATTGTATGAGCTCTGAGACTTGTTTAGTGACTTATCAAATTTTCTCAGCTTTGGCTTTACTGTATATTTGGTAGTTTCTTCGCGGAATGAGGCACTGTATCTTGAGCCTCTGTGAAAAGGTTTCCCTCCTGTTTGTGGATAATCAAGGAATAGTGGATTGATCTCTCTGAGAAACCGGCTTGGATTACTTCTTTCAAGATTACCCCATTTATACCTGTTAAAGGCATAGCTGAGTGTAGCCATTTTTTCGGCACGTGTTATAGCAACATAAAAAAGACGGCGTTCTTCCTCAAGTTCTTTGGCACTACCGGCCGACAGAGGGGAGGGGAAGAGAGTATCCTCCATTCCGACAATATATACATGTTTGAATTCCAGCCCCTTAGCTGAATGCATGGTCATCAGTGTAACTTTATTACGATCCTCCTCCTTTTCATTGTCCTGATCAGTAAGAAGAGCTACATTCGCCAGGTAAGCTTCAAGTGTTGAGGGCTCCCCGTTGGTCTCTGCAGCTTCAGTAAATATCTTTATTGAATTCAGCAGTTCCTCCAGATTCTCATAACGGCTGACCTCCTCAGGCAACTTACCGTCAATGAGCTCTTTTATTATACCTGACCCGGATGCAATCTCCTGTGCCCTTTTATATGCATCAGATTTACCGTTATCTGCAGACAGATTATTTATCAGTTCAACATAACCTGATAGTTTTTTAACTGTTCCTGCATTAAATTGTCCTGGATATTTTTCTGCATGGGTAATGATATCCCAGGCCGGTCTATCCAGTTCAGATGATAAATCAAGTATCTTTTGAACTGTTGTATCACCGATTCCTCTTTTCGGATAGTTTATTGACCTTTTTAAACTCTCCTCATCGTCATGATTTATTACTATTCTGAAATAGGCAAGAATGTCTTTTATCTCTTTGCGTTCATAGAATGAAAGGCCGCCATATATCTTATAGGGAATATTTTTTTTACGCAGGGTCTCTTCAAATATTCTGCTCTGTGCGTTTGTCCTGTACAAAACAGCGAAATCGCTCCAGTTAAGTTGCTGTGACAGACTTTTATCAAGTATATCTGAAGCAATGTTGAATCCCTCCTCTGTATCTGTCATAGCCTGCATTATCATTATCTTCTCTCCCTGTTCATTTTTTGAATAGACCTTTTTATGTATCTGGCCTTCGTTCCTGGCTATTATTTCATTTGCTGCATTAACGATTGTCTGTGTTGAACGGTAATTTTGTTCGAGTTTGAAAAGATGGTAATCAGGATAATCATTCTTAAATTCCAGTATATTTTCAATTCTTGCCCCGCGGAATGAGTAAATACTTTGTGCATCATCTCCTACCACACAAATATTATGGTGAACAGCTGCAAGTTTATTAATTATAAGGTATTGAGCATAATTAGTGTCCTGGTATTCATCTACCAGAATATATCTGAATCTCTCCTGGTATTCAGCCAGCACGTCAGGGAAATCTCTGAACAGAATATTTGTATTCAGCAGAAGATCATCAAAATCCATGGCATTTGATCGGAAACAGCGTGATGCATATATCTTGAATATTTCAGCCAGCAAGGGCATACGGCATGCTTTGTCAGCTTCATACATTGAATTATCGACTGCATACATACTGGCAGTTACAAGGTTATTTTTTGCGGTTGATATTCTTGCTGCTATAACCCCTGGTTTGTATATATTTTCATCGAGATTTTGTTCCTTTATTATCGTCCTGATAAGGCTCTTTGAATCAACAGCGTCATAGATTGTATAGTTGGATTTGTATCCGAGCCTGTCGCTTTCAATTCTGAGTATTCTTGCAAAGATAGAATGAAAGGTTCCCATCCAGAGGTAGCGGGCTATTTCAGGACCAGCAATCATAGCGATCCTTTCCTTCATCTCACCTGCAGCCTTATTGGTGAAGGTCAGGGCAAGAATTTTTCCGGCCGGTACTCCTTTCTGCAGAAGATGAGCAATCCTGTAGGTGAGAGCTCTTGTTTTACCTGCACCTGCACCTGCAATGATAAGAGCTGGTCCTTCAGTATGGATAACAGCCTCTTGCTGAGCTTCATTCAGGTCGTTAAGGTAATTGCGGGTCATGTATTATCTTGAATAATTACAGCGTTCCAGTCAGGACAAATTTAACAATTACAACTACAGAAAACAGGAAAGATGAGAAATAAAACAGAGTATTTATCAACACAAGTTTTTTCGTGTTCTATTATCTCTGTGAATCTCTGTGTCTCCTTTGTGTCTCTCAGTGTAAGTTTTTCAATTTTTATTGTTACACAGAGTTACACAGAGAGATCACAGAGGTATTATGTTTGAAAAAACATAAGCTAGAATTTTTTAAATAAGTTTAC
>CAZTXH010000160.1:0-5802 GCA_964617415.1 uncultured Rikenellaceae bacterium
TAAAATTCTCCCTGTAACATCAAATGCCTTTATTGCGAGTTTATCTCCTTTTTTTGCTGCCGTGAATATCATTTCAGAGTTAATCTTATCAATATTCATCTTTTTGAATTCACTAGGTTTCCGGCTGTCGGCCAGTATTTTTATAAATGTCTTTGTTAATCCTGTTGCCGACACATAAGTTTCAAGACACCCTTTATTACCACAGCCGCAAACACGGTCAGAAAGTTCAGGTCTTATCGGTGTATGTCCGAGTTCTCCCGCAAAACCATCATGGCCGTACATAAGTTTTCCATCTACAACGAAACCACTACCAAGTCCGGTACCAAGTGTTATCACTGCAAAATCTCTCATTCCCCTGGCACCTCCGTAAATCATCTCTCCCACAGCAGCAGCATTGGCATCATTTGTGACAATTACCGGGAGTTTGGTATGTTTGTGAAACACATCTGCCAGGGGTACAATTCCTTTCCATGGAAGTGCAGCTGAGTATTCAATTGTACCTTTATGTATGTTTCCCATCGGAGCCCCTATCCCAAAACCCATTATTTCATAACCCTGGCCAATCTTTTGTCCGGCAGCTCCCATGGCCTTGAACAAGGCAGTAACAAAATCTTCTACTTTTTTTGAATAGTCGAGTGTTTTCAGCTTCTCCTCAACAAGGATATTCCCTTCCCTGTCAACAAACCCGAAAACAGTATTTGTACCGCCTATATCAATTCCTATTGCAAGTCTCTTTTTTGCCATTTAATCCTCAAGTTCTCATTGTAAATATACCATTTCTTATGAAAAATGTCTATTCCTTTGTGTACTTCGTGTTTTCCTTCGTGATACTTTGTGGTAAAGGATTTATGATTTACCACAAAGGGCATAAAGTTCATCACATAGGTTCTCAAAGGAATTTTTTGATACACTTTATATAGATACCGCTTTGAAATGTTCTATTAGACAAATTTGAGCAATCCGAAATATTCCGGTCTGTGAAAATCGGGTTTCTCTGTTCCGACAGGGTTCCATGAGAGATAATGTGGAACGGATAATTTATCACCACATTTATAAAAATTTGCACTGAATATCTTTCCTTTCAGGTCATTGATCTCGTGATGAAAAAAAACCTCAAACGGAAATGCAATTGTTATTGTCCATGAGAATTTACCTGTTCTCTCAGGCACAGGGTCTTTACCAACAGATGTTATTCTCTTTATTTTTTTTATAACCTCCGTATCTCCTTTTGTTCGTGCATACCTGTCTTTTCCCGTACCCATTAAGCATGTGCCCAGTCCATTAAATTCCAGGTTATAATAAATTCCCGTATCATCGGGTGAAACAAAAAACTCCACACAGGAATCTTCATACACCGGATCATTTGATTTAGTCTTTTCTGCTTTAAACCGGTTCTCGGTAATAGAAAATTTAAGCAGAAGTTCATTATCGGTATAACCCAATGAAAAAGCCACATCCGGTTTATAGGGGAACTCTTTCCAGTTGACCTCTGCAACGGGAACCAAAATTCCTGATTCATCAAGTCCCGCAGATATTTCTCCCAGATCCGGATATGGCGAATCAAATTTTAATCTCCTTACATTCAGTTCTTTCATGGGTTATACTATTACCTCATGAACTTGTGAACGTGGAACACATAAAGAATTATCTATTGCTTCAATTCATTCCAGATAAGCGCTGCAGATCCCATAACAGCTCCTTTATTTTCAGGTATTTCTGAAATAAGGATCTTAACAGTATCCTTCATAAGGACATAATTATTTTTCTGTATATATTTCTTTACGGGATTCAGCAGCATATCTCCTGCATTAGCCAGTCCTCCGAAAAGGAATATTGCCTCAGGACTTGAGAAGACTACTGCATTTATTATTCCGAACCCCAGTATTTCGGCAGTATCATTCATTGCCTTAACAGCAATAGGATCTTTTTGAGCGGCTGCCTCCGCAATTTTTTTGGAGGTAAGTTTTGATATCGGAATATCTCTCAGCGGACTTTCATCCCTCATCAGGCTCATTAATTCTATTGTTGTCTTCACCAGTCCGGTAGCAGAAGCATATGCCTCAAAGCATCCTTTTCTTCCACATCCACATTCTCTTCCGCCCGGAACAACTGTCATATGACCCAGTTCACCTGCAAAGCCTGTGTGACCATATACCATTTTTCCGTCTATCACTATCCCGCTTCCCAGGCCTGTACCGAGTGTCAGTACTATGAAATCCTTCATTTTCTTTGCACCGCCAAATATCATCTCGCCCATAGCTGCAGCATTGGCATCATTGGTAACCACAACCGGTACATTTATCTGTTTCTTTATCATATCACACAGTGGTATAATCCCTTTCCAGACAAGGTTTGGGGCATGTTCTATTGTTCCCCGGTGGTAATTTGCATCGGGAGCACCAATACCTATACCTGCCAGCTGAAATTCCTTATTAGCTGCCACCAGTTTTTTTATCCCGGCAACCAGTGCAGTAACAAAACCTTCAACCTTTGGATAATCTGTTGTCATAAAATCTTTTTCTGACAATACTTTGCCTTTTTCATCTACAAGGCCGAACCTTGTGTTTGTTCCGCCGATATCAACTCCGGCTACTACTTTTTTCATTTTTATCTGTTTTTAATTAATAATATATTTATTTCTATCTGCGTGTACCTGAACGAGATACTTCTTTAAGTTCCTTGACATTCATGTTACTGATATCCCAATCCTGATCAACAATCCAATCCTCTTTTATCTCCAGCTCCTGTGGATAGAATGAAACCGGTTCAGGCTGCCTTTTCTCGGCCAGGTCGCCGGTTGTCCATTTTCCGTCACCATTAATATCATATATAACCCTCAACTTATATTTTCCTTTGTCGAGGAGAAGAAATTCTGTTTTTCCGTCACTCTCCATCACCTGTTCTCTGATTACATTTTCATTATTATCAAGAAGTTCAATTATCCTTTTTCCACTATAACCTTTAATATTCAATATAAGACTTCCATAAGATGATTCTTCTCGTACCGAAAACCTGAGACCTGTTGAATCAGCATATTCTCCATAAATATTACCAAAGGATGCAGAGTCAGCAATATATAAATAATTTTTACCCGGTTCAAGTTTAACATCCAGATTGACTCTGCAGGAATTTGAACTGTCAGGAGCAAAATGGTATGGAATTAGAGTTGTTGTATCTTTTTCCAGCTCATAAAACTTTATTTGAGATGTATCAGGTATTTTTAATGGTGTTGATGTCTTGAAGAATATTTTTTGTCCCGGTCTCATTAAGTTTGTAAGATTTGTCTGGACAGTGAAAGGAGTCTTCTGTGCTCTGGCTACTCTGGATGAACGCGGAGCCGTATATCTCATCTCAATCGTATCTGTCTGATGAATTACAATATCTGTTGTATCAGTATAAGGATAACTAACAACCGTACTGATTTGTGGTTGTGAATAGAGGGTACTATCAGTAAGCCATACTCTCAGCGTATCATTCTCTTTACTTCTTTCGGTAAAAAATGAACTTTCATCAGCACCCGGAATAGTCAGATCAAAACTGTGTGCTCCCGGCGGCCTTGACAATGTATATATCATATGGTATGGAACATTTCTGTCTGAAGAGGTCAGATAGTATGATTTTTTTTCATGTTTGAAAAGGAACATTTTATATTCACCGGTAGGAGCTGGTTTCTCAGGTGCTTTTTTCCCTGGTTCTACTACTACTTTTATTGTATCCTCTTCAAGAGGAAGATAGTTTTTCAATGAGGTAACAGTAAGCGGTTCATCCAGGAAAGCAATCTCTTCTTCCAGCATATTAAAGTTTTTACTGTTATCCGTTTCCTTAAGACCAAATAAGTTGTATGTACCTTCATGTACATTGTCAATTCTAAAATAGCCTGTCTGATCCACCATTGATATATAATCGGGGATACTCTTCCTGAAAGCAGTATCTTCAAGATTACTATAGAGCATAACCAATGCGCTTTCAGGTTTATTAAGGCTATAAGCATTAAAAAGATTTCCTGTTACGGAGAGAGAATCAATAACAGGACCTGTGGAAAAAACGAACCGCAAATTTTCATATACATTACCCTCATTCAGATCTCTGACTGCATCCTGAAAATTAAAAGTATAAGTAGTATTGTCTCTCAGCTCATCCTCATACTCAATCACAACACTTTTTCCTTTTAAAGATGCCAGTGGTCTGTTTCTCATTGGAGGAGAAACAATAAGTTTTTCATTTATATTCTGCAGGGTAACATACTCATTAAAAGTAACCTCAAACTTATTTTCTTTATAGAATGTTGCACCATTAACAGGCTTACTGCCAACAACTTCCGGTGGTGTCACATCCTTGGGTCCCCCTGAGGGAGTGTTTACTTTTGCACAACTGGCTATCAGGCAACAGATAAGAATGAGAGGAAGATTATTTATAAAAGTTTTCCGGTTCATTAACAGTCCCACTGTTTGGTGAAATACAAACATAAATATTTTTTGGTGAGTATCATGAATCATGTATAAAGTTCCATTGATTTTCTTCGTTAGCCCCTTACCCTAAAGGGTGCGAAGAAAATCAATTACTCCCTTTAGGATCGGGGCAAATAATTGATTTTCAAGCATAGAGAACCTCATATGTATGATAACCCATTCTCATTTAATTTTTTTATGATATTTCCCGTTGCCGGTCTAAATCCTTATTCTATTCAACGGAAGAGGATATATACTAAATTTTAATTTTTTACCTTTGGCGATAATTAATTAAAACTATTATGCATTTACTGATTATTCCATGGGATGTAAATCCTGAAATTTTCCGTATCGGATCTTTTGCAGTACGGTGGTATGGATTACTTTTTGCATCTTCTTTTTTATTCGGATATATAATTTTACTAAAGATATTCAAAAACGAAAAACTGAGTGAAACGGTACTTGACAGGCTGACAATTTATGTAGCTATTGGTACTATTGTTGGTGCACGACTCGGACACTGTTTTTTTTATGAACCCGGATATTATCTTTCACATCCTGATGAAATACTGAAAATCTGGCATGGTGGTCTTGCAAGTCATGGTGGGGCTATAGGAATTATAGCAGCCATCTGGCTTTTTATAAGAAAAGAAAAAAAGGAATTTACCTGGGCTATTGATCGTGTTGCCATTGTTGGTGCGCTATCAGGATTCTTCATCAGAACAGGTAACCTGATGAATTCGGAGATATATGGTGTTGAGACTACTGTTCCATGGGGATTTGTATTTCTGCAAAATGGTGAAACGGCCCCTAAACATCCCACCCAGATATACGAAGCTCTTGCCTATCTCATTATCTTTGGTATACTCATGTGGCTCTATTGGAGGAAAAAAGGCGAGTATATTCAGGGAACCCTTATAAGCCTCACCTTAATCCTCATTTTTGTTGCACGTTTCTTTATTGAGTTCCTGAAAGAAGATCAGGTCGCTTTTGAAGCTTCCATGACACTTAATATGGGACAACTTCTTAGTATCCCGTTTATAATACTTGGCGGTATATGGCTTTATTACAGCCTGAAAAAGAAAAAGAGATTAGTTATTAAAAGATAATCCTATTTCTTCATTATCCCGTGAAACAGAACATCCAGTATCCCGTTAAGACGTTCTTCAATATCCACTTCTTTTTTCTGCCAGAAAAGTGGAACTTCAAGTCCTTTCAGGCTTGTTTGAATTGCTAATGCGGTATAGGAGCTGTTAGCTATATTAAAAACTTTATTTCTTGCTCCATGATAAAGAAGAAGTCGTAGAATGGCAAGTTCTTCACGGTCATATCTTGAGCGTATATTCTCAATAAA
>CAZTXH010000161.1:0-2152 GCA_964617415.1 uncultured Rikenellaceae bacterium
TTGTATGGACAGGTGGTAACGAGGGACATGCCAGGAGGGAACTGTATGATTTTATGAGGAACAGCATTATTGAACTGGATGGGACACGTCCATTTATTCCAAGCTCATCAGGTTTTGCAAGACTGCCAAAAGGGTGGCCTCAGTCATGGCCCGATAATAATCCTACAGGAGTATATAGCGGTGGACCCTATACGTGGCAGGATCCTGCAAGTACCTATAAAAGGGCCATAACGGGACGTGACTGGGTCTTTAAGGATGAAACAGGATTACCTTCAATGGTTCCTTATAATATTCTACCAAAGATAATACCCAACCTGGTATGGGATAAAAACCTCCCTTTTCCACTTAACAATACATGGGGTTACCATGATGCCGCAACAGGTAATGGTAAATGGAAACTCTATTATGATGAAACAATTAAAAGATATGGGGAACCTGAATCTATGGAAGATTTCTGTAATAAAATGCAGTTGATGAATGCAATGGGTTACCAGGGGATATTTGAAGCTGCCGGCCATAAACTGAACGATATTGGTGGTGTAATGTTATGGAAGCTGAATGCTGCTTTCCCAAGTGTTGTATGGCAGGTTTATGATTGGTACCTACAGCCCAATGCAGGATATTATGCCATGCAAAACGCTTGTGAACCTGTTCACATCCAGCTTAATCTTGATAATCATAAAGTTACGGTGATTAATAGAACCTGTAAAGATGTTAAGAATCTGACTTCGAATGTCCGGGTTTACAGCATGGATTCGAAGTTACTGTTCCAGGAGGAAGTATTTTTCAACCTTTCTCCGACAGAAGTAAAGGAATCAACCTCCCTCTCCAGGTTCATTAAAAAGAGTGAGGGAGTCACATTTGTTGTACTGAACCTTAAAGATTCAGATGATGAAATTATATCACATAATGTATACTGGCTGTCAGCAAATGGTGATTACTCTTCAATTAACAGTATGCCTGAAACTGATGTTTTGATAAGTGCTTCTGAAACCACTAATCCGGAAAATGACAAAGAATGGTCAGTCTCAGTAACAAATAAAAGTAACAAACTGGCATTTTTTATACGTTTACAGCTCATGTCGGATAATGAGGAGATATTACCAAGCTTCTGGTCGGGGAATTATGTTACACTGGCACCTTCAGAAACGATAAAACTAAATGTTACCTGTCCGTATGCTGTCTTAGAAGGTAAAGATCCTTATATAAAGATCTCCGGGTGGAATATTGATGAGATATCGTTAAATAGATAAGTATGGCAATTCTTGGGATTGACCTTGGTGGTACGAAGCTGGCTTCAGCACTTTTTAATGAAGACGGGAGCATCCTGGCAAATGAATCTGTTAGTATCGGTGAGTGCGAAGGGCAGGAAGTTGGAGAGCTGATTAAAGGACATATATCAGCATTTGTTAATACCTCGAATACCTGGGGCAGAGATATTTCGTCGATAGGAGTAGCAGTTCCGGGTATAAGCCATATTGAAACAGGTAAAGTATGGGCACCTAACATATCCGGATGGGATGATTATCCCCTCATGGATGAGCTTAAGGAAGCATTTCCCGGTATTACCATTACGATCGACAGTGACAGGGCTTGTTATATTTTAGGAGAGGTATGGAAAGGAAATGCAAAGGATTGTAAAAATGCTATATTTCTGGCAGTAGGAACAGGTATTGGTGCGGGTATACTTGTAAATGGAGAAGTGATTCGCGGCACACATGATATAGCTGGTGCTATAGGATGGATGGCACTGAAAAGGCCATTCAGTGATAAATACACAAACTACGGTTGCTTTGAATACTATGCTTCAGGTGAAGGTATTGCCAGATTAGCAAGAGAAATTGTAGAGGGTGAGATTGATTATACCGGCGAACTGAAAAACAAAAATCCAGAGGAGATAAGCTCTTATGATGTCTTTACAGCTTATCAATACCAGGATCCTGTGGCAGTAAGAGTAATTGGAATATGTATTGAGTATTGGGGAATGGCAGTGGCGAACCTGATAAGCCTGTTCAACCCCGAGAAAATAATTCTTGGTGGGGGCGTTTTCGGACCCGCAATACAATTAATACCGGCTATCAGGGAAGAGGCTCTTAAATGGGCTCAACCGCTGAGTATCAATCAGGTAACCATTGAACAATCGGCACTGGGT
>CAZTXH010000161.1:2162-5802 GCA_964617415.1 uncultured Rikenellaceae bacterium
TAGAAGCAGGAGTGTACGGAGCCGGTTACCTGGCAATTAAATCGATTTCACAGAATAAATGATAATTATTCAGGAGTTTATATGTACAGTAAAAAGGTAGTATTCTGGTCCTCATGCCTGGGAATGTTATTGTTTGGGATAGTCCTTATTACACTTGGATCAGTTATTCCCGACCTAAAGATAAAACTGGACTTGGATGAGATCTCATCAGGAACCCTCTTTTCCATTCTTCCATTCGGAGTACTTGCAGGGTCAATGATTTTTGGCCCTATTGTTGATAAATACAGCTACAGGATATTGCTCGCTCTCTCATGTGCTATAATGTGTGTGGGCTTTCTGGGTATAGGGTTTACCTATTCACAGGGAGTATTGAAATTATGTGCTTTCCTTATTGGATTTGGCGGTGGGGCAGTGAATGGTGCTACAAACGCTCTCGTTTCTGATATAAGCGAAAAGGATAAAAGTGCAAATCTCAGTCTGCTTGGTATGTTTTTCGGAATAGGAGCACTTGGAATGCCACTGGTGCTTGGTGTACTCAGAAATATTACTGGATTTACTACAATTCTCTCAGGTGTGGCGGCTTTCACTCTGGTTGCCGGTTTGTTGTACATCAGTATTAAATTTCCTCCTCCGAAACAACCTCATGGATTTCCTATAACCCGAAGTCTGAGTATGTTAAAAGATAGTGTATTGATATTTATAGCTTTATTCCTTTTTATGCAGAGCAGTTTTGAAGGGATAATGAATAACTGGACAACAACATACCTGATTGAAGATATGATGCTGCCACAGAGTAAAGCACTCTATGCACTTTCATCCTTTGTGGCAGGTATGGCTGTGATGAGGCTGCTTATAGGAACTGTTTTAAGAAATATTAGTGAGAAGAGACTTTTACTAATTTCATTTGTAATCATCCTTACAGGATTACTATTTATGAATTTCGGTAATTCGGTAATAACTGCATTTGCAGGATTAATATTGCTGGGAGCAGGACTGGCAGCAGGTTTTCCGGCTATGCTCGGAATAACAGGGAGTCGTTATACTGAGTTGTCAGGAACAGCCTTCAGCCTGGTCTTGTTTATTGCTCTTTTGGGCAATATCTCAGTGAATTACGGAATGGGAATTATTGCCAGAAATTTTGGTATCCAACACCTGACAACTATCGCAATTACTCTTTTTGTAATAATGATATTACTATATCTTCTAATATTCAGGAAAAATAAATTTAAAAACAACGCTAAATAACTGATAATATGCTTGCTACACAATGGTTAAATAATGTACGGGAGATAATGACCCGTATTGAAGAAACACAGATAGAAAACATAAAGATGGCTGCAGAGGCAATGGCCGACACAATTGAATGCAAACGGTGGGTTCATACTTTCGGTTGTGGTCATGCCACATTACCGGTTGAAGAAATGTATCCGCGTATAGGAGGTTTTGTAGGATTTCATCCGATAATAGAACTGCCACTTACATTTTTTACCCGTATTACAGGTGAAATGGGGGTACATCAGTTTATTTTCCTTGAACGTGTAGAAGGATACGGAAAGGAGATAATGAAAGGATATGATTTTGATAAACGCGATGTAATGTGGCTTTTTTCACACTCGGGAGTGAATAATGTAAACATAGATATTGCTCTTGAGTCACGGGAGAAAGGAATGAAAGTAATTGTATTTGGTTCTGCAGCTGAAGCTAAAGGTAAGAAAACACGGCATTCATGTGGTAAAACCATCTTTGACCTGGCAGATATTATTGTGGATACATGTGCTCCACTTCAGGATGCATCGATAGCTCTTAAAAATCATGTTGATAAGATAGGGCCTGGTTCCACGATGGCATTTGTCACATGTGTCTGGATGACTATAACAACTGTGGCTGAAATACTTGTCGACAGGGGAGTTAAACTCTATATACATCCGTCACACAATGTAGCTGGTGATGGTAACGAAAGAGTACGTCTTGATGAGGCACTGGCTGAATATAAACGTAGGATTACAGGTGTCTGATATTTTCTCCCGGAATTCCAGGGATTATCCTGCTATACTTCCGTCTGTCAACTAAAAATATTTCTTGAATTTATCCCCAACCTTGAAATAGGTATATCGCCCGGCGTCTTCTCCTTCAATATGAACTGAGTCACCATCAGTTTCATATGTACTATGTTCCCCTGCTATTTGGGAGAAATAGACGGCAAAACTTTTTCCCTCTTCATCTTTCATCAGAACCAATGCAAGATTTTCATGGATATCTGATTTTAGTGAGGCATTACATAACGGACACATAAATTCCAGGTATTCACCCTCTTTGTAGTCAAAGGAAGGATGTTTTATACTTGAATAATTACCTATCTGCGGGTTCAGAAGAAGAAGGGCATGTTTCTTCTCACCATTCTTTACCTTGAAGATTATATGATCCCCAACACGCAGATGACCTTTACATTTCGGGCATAAAAAATCATTCATTGTTACCTCCTTTTTATTTATTGATGGGTAATCTTAATGTAAAGTTACGAAATTGAATATTTTTCTCTGTGTGGTCATTCTGTTTCCTCTGTGTACTCTGTGAAATCTGTGGTTAAATAATTTTTAAATATGTAATTTTAAATTTATTTCTTTCATATTTAAACTAATAAGGATGAGACTTCTATTTTTCTTTTTAATTCTAATGAATTTCTTAAATCTTAATGCACAGATGAAAAGAGCAAGAAATTACGGTATAACAATAGGTGTACTGAACACGGGGGAGAATAATGCCATAACCGATGTGCCGGGGGTAAAAGTAGGTCATGTAACTCTGCAAGTAGGTGATTCGATAAATACCGGAGTGACTGCAATAATACCACATAATGGTAATATTTTTCAAAGCAAAGTGCCTGCGGCAATACATATCGGGAATGGTTTCGGAAAGCTAACAGGGTATCCTCAGGTTGAAGAGCTTGGAAATATTGAAACACCAATAATCCTGACAAATACTTTGAGTGTACCAACGGCTGCAGATGCACTGATTGATTATACTTTACAATCCCCGGAGAATGAGAATGTCAGGAGTGTTAATCCTGTTGTGGGTGAAACAAATGACGGAGGGTTAAATGATATCAGAGGGCGACACATTAATAAAGAGCATGTCCTTGAGGCAATTACAGTTGCAGATACAGGACCGGTGAAAGAAGGTAATGTAGGTGCAGGTACAGGAACCTCATGTTTTGGATTCAAAGGTGGGATAGGCACCTCTTCAAGAGTATTACCTGAATCAAGAGGCGGGTATACAGTAGGTGTTCTGGTTCAGACCAATTTCGGAGGAATATTACAGATAAATGGTGTACCGGTAGGGCAGGAGCTTGGAAAATACAAGTTCAGGACAATAGATAACGAATATAAGGAAGACGGATCATGTATAATAGTGATCATGACAGATGCACCGTTATGCTCCAGAAACCTTAAACGACTGGCATCAAGATCAATGTTCGGGATTGCACGAACAGGTGGTATAGCTTCAAACAGCAGCGGTGATTTTGCCATAGCTGTTTCTACAGCAGAAGAACTACGTATACCGTACCGTTCAAATTCAATGCTGGAAGAATCAGGGGTTCTCAGGAATGACAGGCTCGATATTTTATTCGAAGCTGTAATAG
>CAZTXH010000162.1:0-5795 GCA_964617415.1 uncultured Rikenellaceae bacterium
AGACATAGGTTTGGGAACAAGAACCAATACTATAATGCAGGCTGCCTTTTTCAAAGTTGCCAATGTCATACCTTACGAACTGGCTGAAAAAGAGATGAAAAAAGCCATCCAAAAGACATATGGAAGAAAAGGCGAAGAGGTTGTAAAAATGAACTTTGCAGCTGTTGATAAGGGTGGTGAGGTTGAAAAGGTTGAAGTTCCATCTGAATGGGCTTCCCTTGAGGTAGAGGAAGAAAAGGATACCCGTGATATCTCTGATTTTGTACGTGATATTGCCGAACCTATCAATCACCTCAAAGGTGATGATCTCCCTGTAAGCGCTTTCAAAGGCAGGGAAGACGGTACTTTCCCGGCAGGAACAACAGCTTATGAAAAACGTGGCGTTGCAGTAAATGTTCCTGAATGGCAACCTGAAAACTGTATCCAGTGTAACCAGTGCGCATATGTATGTCCTCATGCTGCAATACGGCCATTCCTTTTAACTGAGGAAGAGGCTGCCAATGCTCCTGAAGGTACACAAACTATACAGGGTATCCCCGGTGTTCTCAAACAATACAGGTTCAGGATACAGTTAAGTGTTTACGATTGTACAGGCTGCAGTAACTGTGCCGATATATGTCCTTCCAAAAATAAAGCCCTCATAATGAAACCGTTCGAATCACAACTTGCCGAGGCTGAACGATGGACATATATGCATGAAAAAGTAGGTTATAAAGATAAGGTAGTAGATAAATTTGTAAATGTTAAAAACAGCCAGTTTGCACAACCTCTGTTTGAATTTTCAGGTGCTTGTGCAGGTTGCGGCGAAACACCTTATATAAAAACCATTACACAGCTATTTGGTGACAGGATGACTGTATCAAACGCTACAGGTTGCTCATCAATATATGGTGGGACTGCTCCCTCCACTCCTTTTACAGCTAATAAGCAGGGACGTGGAGTAGCCTGGGCAAACTCCTTATTCGAAGACAATGCAGAATACGGACTTGGTATGGCATTGGGTTCTAACAAAATGAGGGAAAGAATTGCACTCAAAATGAAGGAGGCAGGCAATTCAGTAAATGCCGAAACCAAAGCTGCATTCGATGAATGGCTCGCATCAATGAATAATGCTGAAGCTTCAAAAACAGCATCAGAAAAGGTTGTTGAGGCCTGCGAAAAAGACAAATCGGAAGTAACAACAGAGATACTCAGCCTGAAACAATATCTTGTCAAAAAATCACACTGGATAATTGGTGGGGATGGCTGGGCATATGATATTGGATATGGCGGACTTGACCATGTAATAGCCACAGGTGAAGATGTGAATATACTTGTACTTGATACAGAAGTATACTCAAATACAGGTGGACAGGCATCTAAAGCTACTCCTGCCGGTGCAGTAGCAAAATTTGCTGCATCAGGAAAGAAGAACCGTAAAAAAGATCTTGGCCAGATGGCAATGACATATGGATATGTTTATGTTGCCCAGGTAGCAATGGGTGCTAGTAATTCACAGTATCTCAAGGCCATAAAAGAGGCAGAAGCCTTTCCCGGTCCTTCACTCATCATTGCATATGCACCATGTATTAATCATGGCTTGAGAGCAGGAATGGGTAAAACACAAGCCCAGGAAAAAGCTGCCGTAGAAGCTGGTTACTGGCAACTCTACAGGTTCAATCCATTGCTGGAAGATCAAGGTAAAAACCCCTTTAGCCTTGATTCTAAAGAACCCGATTGGAGTAAATTCCAGGAATTCCTGCATTCGGAAGTACGTTATACCTCACTTATTAAATCATTCCCTGGTGAAGCTGAAGTGCTCTTCAAAGCTGCCGAGGAAAATGCAAAATGGAGGTACAACTCCTATAAGAAACTGGTAGCAATGGAATATGCTAAACCAACAGAACAAACTGTTAACTGATAAAAAAGCCACCTCCGGGTGGCTTTTTTTGTCGCTAATAATCCATAAAGGCTTTATACCTTTGCACCGTTGAGCCGTTGCACCGTTATATATTTATTTGTAATTTTGCTGCCACATTTAAATGGGACGAATAATAGGTATAGACTATGGCAAAAAACGTGTGGGTCTGGCAGTTACAGATCCACTAAAAATATTTGCCTCACCACTGATAACAGTAAATACACAGGAGTTTAACAGTTTTATCGATAACTATACTAAAACGGAACAGATAGATGGATTTGTAGTCGGTTATGCTGTGAATATGAACAATAAACCAAGTGAATCTGTTAATTATATCGAACCATTTATCAGAAAATTGAAAAAGAGATTTCCAGACATACCGGTATATCTTGAAGATGAGAGATTTACATCTAAAATTGCACTAAAAACAATGATTGACGGTGGATTGAAGAAGAAAAAGAGACAGGATAAAAAGATTATAGATAAAATAAGCGCTTCCTTAATCCTGCAATCATGGCTGAATAACGAGAAACGGTAAAATGACATATCCAATAGTTGTATATGGGCATCATGTTTTAAGGAGAGTAGCTGAAGATATTGAGAAAAATGATCCTGAAGCAAAACAGATTATTGACGACCTGTTTGAAACAATGTATAATTCTGAAGGTATAGGACTTGCAGCCCCTCAGATTGGTAAATCTATAAGGATATTTGTTATTGACGGCTCAACTGCTTCTGATGATGAGCCAAAACTTGCAGGTTTTAAAAAAGCGTTTGTAAATCCTCATATTATTGAAAAATACGGCGAATTTGAACCAATGACAGAGGGTTGTCTCAGTATTCCTGATATAAGAGAAGAGGTTGACCGTGAATCTCATATCAGGATAACTTATTACGACGAAAACTGGGAATTCCATGATGAGGTTTTTGATGATTATAAAGCAAGGATAATACAACATGAATATGATCATCTTGATGGTGTCCTTTTTACAGATAAGGTTAGTCCACTGAAGAGAAAACTCCTTAAAGGAAAACTTAATGCCATCTCCAGAGGGAAGTTCGAGGCCGATTATAAAACAATCCTTTCGGGTCAAAAAATAAAAAGTGCCTAACCTGGAGTGATTAAAGCTTACTTCTAACTTTATATACTCATAACTTTGGGCACTTTAAGTACTTTTTCCTAACTTTATACAGTCTCAAAAGCTGCAGACTGTGCTCAATCTTAATAAAGAAATCCCGTTTCTCCGGATATGTATACCATTATGTTTGGGTATAATAACCGGGCTTTATATTACACCGGGATCCCTGTTCTTTTTTCTTGCAGTAATAGCAATACTATTAGCCTTTACTGCAAGCTTGTTTTACAACAGGCAACTGACGAATCATGTATATGGCTTTGCACTGTCCCTTGCATTTTTTATTTCCGGACTTTTCCTATATACCAAAGAGAAAAACAGAATCTCAATATTTGAAGCTAAGGAAGCTCTATTTTCAGGTACTCTGACAGATTATCCGGAAGAGAAAAATAAAAGCTACATGTTAATTCTGAAGCTTGAAAAAATGATTGACAAAAATGGTGAGAGATCTGTAAATGGTTCACTGATGGTCTATTACAGGAAAGATACTATTCCTCTATACTATAATCCCGGTGACCAGATTGATATAAGATGCACACCTGTTGAAATAATGAGCAGGGGTAATCCCTATGAGTTTGATTACAGGTTCTACATGGAAACACGTGGGATAAAATATATCTCTTTCATCGATGAGAATGATGTTATCAGGTATAATCCTGGCGTTAATATTAACCTTAGGCACAGAGCATTAATGATAAGGAAGAGAATTATTGAGATGTTCAGGGAAAGAGGTATAAGTGAAGAGAGGCTGGCACTTGTTGCAGCTATAACCCTTGGTCAGAAAAACATGCTTGACCCCGGACAGAAGCAGCATTTTATGAAAGCAGGGATAATGCATGTAATGGCAGTATCGGGACTCCATGCTCTGATCCTGAGCATGTTTGTGTTCAGATTGTTATTTTTCCTGAAGGGCAGGCTGAACATAATAAGAGTAATTATTACGATACTTCTCTTATGGACATTTGCCTTTATAACGGGACTCTCCTCCTCTGTGTTACGTGCCTCTCTTATGTTATCTTTCCTCCAGGCAGGAAAGATAATGAAAAGACCTGTTAACGGAATAAACTCTGTTCTTGCTTCTGCATTTGTACTCATAATTATCAGGCCCTCGGTAATATTCGATGCAGGATTTCAGCTTTCATATGCAGCTGTTATATATATAATCTGTTTCTATCGCGACCTCTACCGGAAGATCACATTCAGACACCGGTTGCCAGATCTGATATGGCAGTCAGCTGCGGTAACAATAATTGCTCAGGCCGGAACAGTACCTCTCACCATTATGCTGTTTAACCGTTTCCCGGTTTGGTTTATTCTGTCAAATATAGTTATAGTACCTGTTGCATCACTTGTAATAATACTTGGTGCACTCGTACCGCTTACATTCCCTGTTCCTTTTCTATCACAAATAATAGTAAGTATGCTGGATATCACAGCAGGATTTACTGAAAGACTTACCGGGATAGTATCATCCCTGCCATTCTCAACCATTGAAAATATAGGTATTACAGTAACCGAATGTATCATTATGACTATTACCATCTTTCTGTTTACACGTTATCTGCTGAACAGAAAATCAATCTCTGTAATCTTTCCTGTTTCAGCACTCCTGATCTTCGTCATAACAGGAACTGTCAGGGAGGTTTCATACAGAAGAACCAACGAGTTAATTGTCTATAATTCAATAAATTCATCAGTCATAGGTGTAAGAACCGGTAATATTCTGAATATCTATTCAGATACCTGTATTACAGGACAGGAAGTAACAAAGCACTATGCAACACTAAATCTTAAACTCAGTAAGAATGTATTTCAGGAAAACACATATCAGCTCAGTGCTGCAGGAAAGAAAATTATGGTGACCGACCAACTTAGTAATTCATTGCTTACTGGCAATTCACCCGATATTGTGATTCTTGTCGGAAAAAGGCCGTTTATTGAAAAGAGCATTCAATATACAGGTTTACTGGATGCACTGGTAATTAGTTCAGAAGTACCGTCACTGCCATGGCATATCAGTAAAGTCAATGCTCAACAGGTACATTTTGTTAAAAACCATGGTGCATTTTATTTAAATCTTTAACAGGTTTGTAAAAATTATTCTGGGAAAAAACTTGAGTATTACACCATTTATCTGTTATTTTGTTCTTTTTTCAGTCGTAAATTCTATGAGAATAGTAATTGCGGGAGCTGGTGAAGTTGGTACACATTTGGCCAAGTTGTTGTCAAATGAAAACCATAATATCATCCTTATTGATCCTGAGGATGAACGGCTGAATCCTATTAAATTGACTCTTGATGTTCTTACTTATGAAGGATCGGCTACATCAGTAAAAATACTCCAGGAGATACTTCAAAAAAAGACAGATCTTTTCATTGCGGTCACACATTCCGAAGATACAAATATTATAGCATCCATTCTTGCAAAGAGGTTTGGTGCACTAAAAACCATTGCACGTATCGATAACATTGACTATCTGGAACAATCAACCCCTGATTTTTTCAAAACGCTGGGTATTGATTCATTGATCTATCCAGAACATATTGCTGCCAGGGAAGTGCTGGGATTGCTACATGAAACAGGTACGACTGAATTTATGGAATTCACAAATGGTTTACTTTCGATGTATGTCCAGAGACTCGATGACAATGCACCCATAATCAATAAAAGCCTGGCTGAGATAGCAAGAAATCATAAAACAAACAAATACCGGGCTGTTGCGATAAAACGTAATGATAAAACCCTCATACCACGAGGC
>CAZTXH010000163.1:0-5749 GCA_964617415.1 uncultured Rikenellaceae bacterium
AAGTACAACAACAGGTATTGTTATTGCCATTGACTTCGGAAGGTAATACCATGGGACAAAATCGGACCAGATTACTCTGCCCTCAAAGATCTGTCTGAAAGTTGCAGGGAAATGGGCCATTACCCTGTAAGAATCATATACGTTCCTTAACGGATCCTGTAATGCATAAGGCCATAATAATATACCCAGGAAATATGCAGCCCCTGAAACTAATATTATAATTATCAGTATCTTAATACTCTTATTAAGACCGTATTTTTTGTTTTTAATAATATCCGGAACAGCCTTAATTAAAAAGAAAAGAAACAGGTAACATATCAACAACAGACCTCCTGCTCTGATACTTAAAGCAAATCCAATGCTGACTGTCAATAACAAAATATCCCGGAACCTGTATTTCTCTTCATCGAATAATAACTTCAGCATGAAAAATACTGATGCTAAATATCCAAGTGCAAAGGGAATATCCTTGAGGTTATTCTGGGCATGACCCATAAAAACAGGGGTGACTACAAAGAGAAACATCACCAGAACTCCCATTCTGTAACCTGAAAGCCATACAGCTAAAAGCGCTGTAACAAGAATAATAACCCACGCTGCAATAGAGCTCATCACATGTCGGAAACTATAGATGTCTTCTATATTAAACCAGTTGGCTAGAAATGTCACAACATTATCGTATGCCTGACCATAATATTTCAGGTGAGATGCAGGTGTATCGAGAGATGAAAGATCTTTGCCTTTTGTGGTGAAAAAATTATATACTGATTCCGAATGTTCATAATGTAATACTTCGTCACATGAAATTCCGGCTTTCCTGCTCAATATTATCATCATTACAAGCAGAAGTAATGAGGCAACATAAAAAATATATTTCAGACTTTTTTCTGTCATCATTTTTCAGGAGTATCTCCATAGAATTTCCTGACAAAATAGAGCGGACGGTTTTGTGATTCTTTATAATTTCTAAAAATGTATTCACCTAGTATTCCCAGAAATACAAGTTGAACAGAGCCAAGGAAATAAATACTAAGTAATATTGATGACCACCCTGGTACTGCTATGCCGGTTGCTTTTGCAATCAGTACATAAATTCCTGCTGCCATAAAAACCAGGATGCCCAGGGTTCCCATGGTGAGGCAAATCCTGATCGGGAATCTCGAGAATGAAAAGATAGCATTAGAGGCCAGTGAAAAAAGGTTTCGCAATTTCATTTTTGATGTGCCCCTCAGTCTTTTTTCCCTGACATATTCCACATCGCCATGTTTATAACCAATATAGATCCTGAGTCCGGGCAGGTATCTTACCTTTTCTTTCATAGATAGCAGGGCATTAACAGCATCTCTCGTCATCACTGAATAGTTGCCATAATTGCCCATGGATTTAATATCTCCAATACTTTTAAAGATAGAATGAAATATCCTGGTATATAGATTACGGCTACTACTGCCTTTTCTTCCTGTTCTTTTTGCACTTATAATATCATACCCCTCCTCTTTTATTTTATGATACATTTCCTGGAGTAGTTCCGGTGGATCCTGAAGATCTCCATCCATCATGGCCACAATATTACCTTTGGTATATTCAAGACCGGCAGTAAAAGCTGCCTGGTGACCAAAATTCTTTGACAGGGATAATAATTTTATCTTACTGTTTTTCTCTCTTTGAGATAGTATAAGTTGCATACTCTTGTCTGTACTGCCATCATCAACCAGTACTACCTCATACTCTTTTGTGAATGATTCAATAGCCTGGGTAGTCCTTTCAAGAAGTTCACCTATAAGCTTCTCTTCATTATAAATTGGGATTACCAGTGAAAACATAACCGGATTAATAGATAATTATTTCAGCAGACGTGTCAATGCAAATTCCACATCGTCTGACAATTCAGGATCAGACTCCAGAGACTCTATCACAGGTATACAGTAATCAGACCCCATCCAGCTTAATTCTCTTATTATTAATTTTTTAGCTTCATATGTAGCATCGTGATCTTTCAGTACAACAACCATTCTCTTCTCGAGTTTTTTCAACATTTTTTTATCGCCTGCAGCTTTACGTATCTGGTCTTGCAGGAATGTCAGATACCTGGTACTCTTATCAATATCATAATTGCCGATATTCCCGAATGCTTCCTCAAGGGATATTTCTTTAAGTCCGGGTCTTTGTACTACTCCTGCTGCTGTGGGAAAGTCTGAAGGCACTATCTGTGTTACATTACCTGTTGCCGCCCATTCAGCACATCTCTGCAAGGTAACAATAAATCCTGCGCAATGCATGGCCGGGCTGTTCTCATCCTCCGTATGTCCCAGTGTTGTATGAAATATCCTCCCATTATTATAGTTAATAGCCATCATTACAGGTTCATGTCTTCCCGTACCTCCAAATGCAGTATCGGCATAAGCTGTTGCAAGTACCTGCATATTTTTTGCTGGTCCTCTCAACTGCTGGTAAAGTTCATCGCTTCCATGTAACCATCTAACCGGAAGATCTTTTGTAACAGGATGGTCACTTATCCGCGTCCTGATCTCAAACTCATGGTTCTCTCCGTGTGAGCCGGCAATACCTTTTATTGTATCAATAACCAGTTCGTTTTCACTATAGTAAACGTAAGGCCCGTCTTTTTCATTCCGGTCGTTCCAGCCACCCAGTCCTGTCATTTCATTGTATTCTTTCCATTCAGGGAATGGTATAGATGCAGAATGGTAAATTACCACTCCACCACCATTTCTGACAAAATCCTCAAAATCTTTTTTAACTGATTCGGCCCACTCTTCGCCACAATAATTTATAAGCACCAGATCATATCTCGAAAAATCAGGGTTAAAAACCTGTATGTCCCCACCTTTCTCAGGTGTAACAGCTATTTCTGAAGAGAAGAGACTTGTACCATCAAGGATCTCTTTCAGAATTGATGAGCTGGCCTCCCAGTTATGGGAATCATCCTGTCCTGTTATTATTAATGTTTTACTTACTGTAGATTTTTTACAGGAAGGTAAAAATGCAACCATCAGGGTTGCCATCAGTAGTATATAAAATTTCCTGTTCATGTCTTAAATTTTAAACTTCAGGTTCTACCCAGGGTTTACGATATGGTCTGCCAAGAAGGCGGCTTGCTCGCGGGTTATCAATTATCTCTTCCTTTTCAGGATCCCAGTATATTGTTTCTCCTGTGGTCATAGCTATCTCTCCGAGAAGAGCTACTGATATAGCACGGTATGCGGGTTCTATTGGAGCTATTGCTTGTGTTCCGGTACGAATGCTGTCGATAAAATTCTGCCAGTGGTTTTCACTCTTATAAAGATGTATTTCCTCCTCTCCTATTACTTCTTCAAGTATTTTTGGATCTGATGCTTTAAGTACGTTTCCCCTGTTGGTATGTATCCAGCCTTTGTCGCCATACCAGGTAGTACCCATACCATGTTCGAGTCGGGATGCATTAGCAACTCTCATTTCAATTCCATTATCATATCGACACATTATATCATATTCAACAGGAACATCGTAAATACCTTCCGGAGGATATACACCTTTCCCGGATATTTCAACGGGACCCGTATGTTCCAGTCCGACACCCCAGTTAGCAATATCCACATGGTGGCCTGCCCAATCGGTAAGTTGTCCTCCTGAATAATCGAGTATCCAGCGCCAGTCCCAATGACATACTCCCCGGTATGGTACTCCGGGAGCAGGTCCAAGCCACATCTCCCAGTTAAGCTCAGGAGGGATTTCCATAACAGGAGGAGTACCTATACCCCTTCCTCCATCAGGTAAGCCAATCTCAATAAAGTTTATTTTTCCGGCTCTTCCGTTAATTACAAGTTCAGCTCCCCTTCTGAAATTTTCCTGTGAGCGCTGCCAACTGCCTGTTTGCCAGATTATATTATTCTTTTTTACTGCCTCAACAATTATTTGTCCGTCGTTTATTGTCCGGCATATTGGCTTTTCGCCATATACATGGAGCTTTTTCTTTATTGCCTCTGTATATATTATCCCATGCCAGTGGTCGGGTAGTGCAATTGAAACAGCATCGAGTTTTTCCTTTTCCAGAAATTCCCGAAAATCACCGTATGTACGGCAATCGCTGTTTTTATTTACAGTATCTACTGTTCTTTTTGCCATTTCAAGGTGACGTGTATCAACGTCGCAAACAGCAACAAACTGAATAGATTCTTTAAGTCTAAAGAAATCACGGATATTGGCCATGCCCTGGGAACCAGTTCCAATGGCCCCCATAACAATACGGTCACTCGGAGCTTTTTTACCGTTCAAGCCCATCGCTGAAGCAGGTATTATCTCTGGCAGGATGAATATTCCTACGGCGCCTGCAACTGATCGTCTGATAAAAATTCGTCTTGATGTTTTTTCTAACATACTTTTTATATTATTTGTCCTTTATATGCAGGTTTTACAGTGCTTATCACCGGTGTTCCCGGTACAGGTGGTTCAAAGACCATATCAACGGGACCAAATTCCATTGTTGAGGGACCAAGGTCCATATCTGATTTGAATATCTGATCCCAGGTGACAGCTTTCCCAGTGTATGCTGCTGTCCTTCCCATAATTGCTGTAAGTGTTGAAAGAGCTGTTGTCTCAGCCTCATTAACATAATCACCTGTCCTGATAGCATACACCAGGTGCATATGTTCCTGAACATAAGGAGGAATGACTGATTGGTTCATCAGATTTCCATTTTCATCCAATGGGTATTCAAACTTCCATTTAACATTTCCGTCAAGATCCCATATTGTATTCTGGCAATTTGTATAACCCTCTGTTCCCATTATCATTTCTCCTGTTCCGTTTGCACAACTATCAATCTGGCGGCACATGCTGTGTGAGCTCACCCCATTGCCATAGTCAAAGTCAATGCTGAAGAAATCATACTGATCTCCTGTGATTCGTCTGTGGCGGCCGCCGTAACCTATAGCTCTTTCAGGATATTTGCCTATATACCAATTTATTACATCGATATTATGCACATGGGTATCTAGTATATGATCGCCACAGAGCCAGCAGAAATTATTCCAGTTGCGTATCATATATTCCATGTCGTTCCAGCCGGGCTGACGTTCCCTGAACCATACATGATTCTGATTCCAGAAGGCTTTTGCTGATGTTATTCTTCCTATTGCACCACTTTTAACCTGTTTAAAAGTAGCAATGTAATCTTCCTGGTGTCGTCGTTGTGTGCCGGTAACAACGTTAAGTCCTATTGCTTCTGCTTTTTTTGCAGATGTTATTATTGAACGTATCCCAACCGGGTCAACTGCAAGAGGTTTTTCCATAAATACATGTTTGTTTGTTTTAACAGCCTCAAGGAAATGATCAGGTCTGAACTGTGGTGGTGTTGCAAGCAAAACCACATCGATATCGGGTAATGCCATAAGTTTTTTATAACTGTCAAAACCAACAAAACAATCCTCTTCAGGAATAGGCAGATCAAAGGATGCGAACCTTTCCCGGCAGGTATCTATCTTATTCTGAAAAACATCAGCCAGAGCAATAATCTCCAGATCCGGGCCAGCACTTATGAAGTTAATTGCAGCTCCTGTACCCCTGGCTCCTGCACCGATAAGTCCTGCCCTTAGTTTTTTCCCCTTTGGAGCTCCCCTCAAAACAGGTGGTAAACCAAGCTCCTTGTTTTCAGGTATTCTTTTGCAAGCAGAAATCATAGCTCCTGCACCGGCAAGACCTACCCCAGCCAAGGCTGTTCTTCCAATAAATTTTCTTCTGTTAATATTTTTCA
>CAZTXH010000164.1:0-1777 GCA_964617415.1 uncultured Rikenellaceae bacterium
GTATAGTCCTGTAGTTTTCAGGAGCATATAAGAACAATTTGTTTTTCCTTCCCATCAGGCTGAAGGATGACAGGAGTCCATAAAGTCCGAAAACGTGGTCGCCATGAAGATGACTAATAAAGACATGGTTTATTTTTCCAAATCTTATTTTGTTATTGCGCAACTGCATTTGTGTACCTTCACCGCAGTCTATTAAATACAACCGCTCATGTACATTTAGAACATGAGCGGCTGGAAATCTTTCTGAGGTTGGCAATGCAGAACTGGTACCAAGTATAGTTAATTTCATCGTTGTTCTGCAGTGCTTATCACTTTATGATATCATTTTTTCAGCTTCTGCCACTGTTCCCGTGATTGTCAGAACTGTATCGAGTTGAGATATTGTTATAAGGCGTTCTACGGCTTCATTAAGGCCGCAAAGAACAAATGTACCACCAGCATTTTTACATAGTCTGTTTGCCACAAGGATAGCGCTAAGACCTGACGAGTCGCAGTACTGACATTTCTCAAGATCAAGGATGATATTTTTCTCACCTTTTCCTGAGACAAGCACAAGTTCAGATTTAAGTGCAGGTGCTATGTGAGTGTCCAGCTTTTCCGATTGTATCTGAATAAGTGTGCTATTATTCCGGCTCTCAATATTAAAATCCATAGTTGTAAAATTTAATAGCCTAAATTTAACAAATATTTCTATTTCTTGGAAGCTTTATTCTGTTTTTCTTCCATTTCTTCTTTTATAGCAGCCAGCTGAGTAATATCGCCCAGAGTAGTCTTCTCAGAACCTGCTTTGGTTTTCTTTGCCGCTTTTTTCGTCTTTTCAGTATCTTTTTTCTTAGGTGTTTTCTCATCTGATTTCTTTTCATCTTCGTAGACCCTACTATGCGATACTATTATCTTTTTTGCTGATTTGTTGAATTCAATAACCTTGAACATCAGTTTTTCATCAACTTTTACCAGCAGACCATCTTCCTTAACCAGATGTTTTGGTGTAGCAAAGCCCTCAACTCCGTAAGGAAGTGCAACAACAGCTCCCTTATCGAATACTTCCATAACAGTACCTTCATGAATTGAACCGATAGTGAACATTTTTTCAAATACATCCCATGGATTCTCTTCCAACTGTTTATGTCCAAGGCTTAAACGTCTGTTTTCCTTATCTATTTCAAGGACAACCACCTCAATCTCGGCATCTATTGATGTAAATTCAGCCGGATGTTTTATTTTTTTGGTCCATGAAAGATCTGAGATATGTATCAGACCATCGACACCCTCCTCTATTTCCACGAAAACTCCGAAGTTTGTGAAGTTCCTTACTTTAGCTTTATGTTTTGAATTGACTGTATATTTCTCCTCGATATTTTGCCATGGATCCGGTTTCAGTTGTTTTATTCCCAGAGACATCTTTCTCTCTGTCCTGTCGAGTGTAAGGACAACTGCTTCAACCTCATCGCCAACTTTCATAAATTCCTGTGCACTACGCAGGTGTTGCGACCATGACATTTCAGAAACATGTATGAGTCCCTCCACGCCGGAAGCAATCTCTACGAATGCTCCATAATCTGCCATAACAACAACTTTTCCTTTAACCTTATCACCGACTTTCAGATCAGGATCTACTGAATCCCATGGATGAGGAGTAAGCTGTTTCAGTCCAAGGGCTATTCTCTTCTTGTCATCATCAAAATCGAGAATAACAACATTAAGTTTCTGGTCAAGCTCAACAATTTCTTCGGGATGATTAACCCTTCCCCATGAAAGATCTGTGATATGGATAAGT
>CAZTXH010000164.1:1787-5720 GCA_964617415.1 uncultured Rikenellaceae bacterium
TCCGTCAACACCACCAAGGTCAATGAATACACCGTATGATGTAATATTCTTAACTGTTCCTTCAAGAACCTGTCCTTTTTCCAGTTTGGCAATTATTTCTTTTTTCTGTTGTTCCAGTTCAGCTTCAATAAGTGCTTTATGAGAAACAACCACATTCCTGAATTCCTGGTTTATCTTTACAACTTTGAATTCCATCGTTTTACCCACAAAAACATCATAATCGCGTATCGGTTTGACATCAATCTGCGAGCCGGGGAGAAATGCTTCTATACCGAAAACATCAACTATCATCCCTCCTTTTGTCCTGCACTTAATATAACCTGTTATTATCTCATCATTTTCCAGCGATGCGTTGACCCTGTTCCACGAATTAATTGCACGGGCTTTTTTATGTGATAGAATAAGCTGACCCTTTTTATCTTCCTGGCTTTCAACATAAACTTCTACTATATCTCCTACCTTAAGGTCAGGATTATAGCGAAATTCATTGAGGCTTACCACGCCCTCCGATTTATAACCAATGTTGATAACAACTTCACGGGGTGTCATCTGTATAACTGTGCCTTTCACAACCTCATTAACTGCAACAGTTGAGAGGGTCTCATTATACATTGCTTCATATTCCTTATAACGGGGAGATGTTTTTTGTTCTTCACTCTCAAAACTTTCCCAGTCAAAGTCCTCAGGTGAAAGAGTGACTTCTGCCTTACTCTCTGTTTTCTCTTTTTTGGTCTTTCTGGTTTTCCGGGTTTTCTTACCTTTCTCCTCCTCATCTGAAACTTTAGCAAATTCACTGTCTTTTGTTTCGGCTATTTCAGTTTCAAATTTAGTTTTAGTTTCAGTTTCGGCTTCAGCTTCAGATTCAGCATCTGATTCTGTTTCAGGCTTCTCTTCCTTTTCAGCTTTAGCACTCTCTTTTAATTCCTCTTCTTCAGGTACTAATTCTTCCTCGAGAGCCTTTTCAATAAGTTTTTCTTTCGTCTCTTTTAATTCTTTTACTTTTTTTACAGGCTTACCTGCCACTTCATCTTTGTCATCAACATCCTTTTTGGTTGTCTTCTTTTTGCTTTCAGTCATACCTCAATTTCAAATACTAATAATTAATAAGTTAGACATTATATTGAAAAAATAGTGTGCAAAGATAGAATTAATTTTATGAAATGCCCAAATAAATGTTAGATTTTCACTGAATTACCACCTCTCTCTCATTTATAATTGAAAGTTGCAAGTGGGAGACGGATATAATTCCTGTCTTCTATTATCTTTGCATATTGCAAAATATTAAAATTGATAAATCATAAATGAAAATTATTGTAATTGGTACAGGTTATGTAGGACTGGTGACAGGAACATGTTTTGCAGAGAGCGGTGTTACTGTCACATGCGTTGATAAAGATATCAACAAGATCACACGATTAAATGAAGGTTCCGCACCTATTTATGAGCCCGGACTTGAGACTATGATGAGGCTTAACATTGAAAAGAAGAGACTATTCTTCTCATCCAGTCTTAAAGATGTTATAAAAGATACCGAGGTTATCTTTATAGCTGTTGGAACACCCCCGGGCGAAGACGGAAACGCTGATCTTAAATATGTCCTTTCAGTAGCAGAGGAGATTGGTGCAGAACTATATAATTATGTTCTTGTGGTTACTAAAAGCACAGTGCCTCCGGGAACATCGGAAAAGATCAGAAAGACTATTCAGGCACAACTCGACAAACGCAGTTCAGACACCACATTCGATATGGCATCCAATCCTGAATTTCTTAAAGAGGGTGCCGCAGTAGAAGACTTTCTGAGACCTGAAAGAATAGTGATCGGTGTCGACAATGAAAAAGCCGGTGAGATAATGAGGCGTCTGTATCAACCCTTTGTCCTTAATAATCACCCGATTATCTTTATGGATATCATGTCAGCTGAAATCACTAAATATGCAGCTAATGCAATGCTTGCAACCCGTATCAGCTTCATTAATGAGATTGCCAACCTCTGTGACCTTCTGGGAGCAGATATCAATAATGTTCGTAAAGGAATCGGTAGCGATTCAAGGATAGGCAGCAAATTTATCTACCCTGGTTCAGGTTATGGAGGATCATGTTTTCCAAAAGATGTAAAGGCAATAATAAAAACTGCAGAGGATCATGAGTATGAATTGAAAGTAATAAAGGCTGTTGAAAAAGCGAATGAATTTCAGAAGAATGTGATGTTCAATAAGATAAAGAAGTACTTTAATAACAATCTCAATAATAAACTGATTGGCATCTGGGGTTTGTCATTTAAACCCAAGACAGATGATATCAGAGAATCATCGTCAATATATATAATTGAAAAGTTATTAAAAGATGGAGCTGTTGTAAAAGCCTATGATCCGGCTGCAATGAATGAAACGAAGCAACATCTTGGTGATAGAATCACATATGCTTCTGACCCTTATGATGCACTTTCTGAGGCTGACGCACTGGTATTGATGACAGAGTGGTCGGAGTTTCATATTCCTGACCTGAAAAAAATAGAAGAAGTTATGAATGGAAAAGTTATATTTGACGGAAGAAATATATACGATCCTGCATTAATTAAGAAAGCAGGATTTGAGTATTTTGGTATTGGAAGAAGATAGGGGCTAGAAACCCCCGTCCCCGAGTGCTCGGGGCCTGCCCCCTGAAGGGGGCCTGAATTTGAAACAAAACATAATAATCCTCTATTTTAGCCCCCCTTTAGGGGGGATGGGGGGTAAAAGAATAACTATGAAAGGAATTATTCTCGCTGGAGGCTCAGGTACAAGGCTTTATCCGATAACATCAGCTATATCGAAGCAGATGTTACCGGTATATGATAAACCGATGATATATTATCCCCTGTCGGTACTCATGCTGGCAGGGATACGTGAGATCCTTGTAATATCAACTCCCCGTGATCTTCCGGGATTTCAAAACCTGCTGGGTGATGGATCGCATCTTGGACTCAAATTCAGCTATGTTGAACAGCCCTCACCTGAAGGACTGGCCCAGGCTTTTATTTTAGGTGAGGAATTTATAGGAAAAGATCCAGTATGTATGATCCTTGGTGATAATATCTTTTATGGTCACGGATTTGGCGAAACTCTTCTTGATACTGCAAAACTTAACCATGGCGCCTGTGTCTTCGGTTATTATATTACTGATCCCCAACGCTATGGAGTCGTAGAGTTTGATAAAAACCAGAAAGTAATCAGTATAGAGGAAAAACCTTCCAGTCCAAGATCGAACTATGCTGTAACAGGGTTATATTTCTATGACAATACTGTAGTCAGCAAGGCAAAATCACTTAAACCATCACCACGTGGAGAACTGGAAATAACAGATCTTAACAGACTCTATCTGAATGAGGGCACTCTTGAAGTAAAGTTGATGGGCAGGGGAATGGCATGGCTTGATACCGGTACTTTTGAGAGTTTGCTCCAGGCAGCCAATTTTATTGCTACACTGGGACAAAGACAGGGACTTAAAGCATCATGCGTTGAAGAAATTGCATATAAAAGAGGATTCATAGATAAAAACCAGTTAAAAGTTCTGGCTGAACCTCTTGCCAATAGCGAGTATGGAAAGTACCTGCTCAGGATAGCCTCAGAGGAGATCACTGTTATTGAAGGATCAAAAAAATAATAGGGAAGATGGAAAAAGTTGAAACAGGTCTTACTGGACTCTACATCATAAAACCAACAATATATTCGGATTCAAGAGGTTATTTTTTTGAAAGCTTCAATATAGAGGTATTTCGTAAAGCAAAAATATCATTCATACCTGTCCAGGACAATGAGTCAAAATCTAACAGGGGTGTTATTCGTGGACTTCATTATCAACTCAAACCTCATGATCAGGCAAAGCTAATAAGGGTTGTTGAAGGTAAGATATATGATGTGGCGCTCGATCTACGTAAAAAATCCGGGACATAAG
>CAZTXH010000165.1:0-5714 GCA_964617415.1 uncultured Rikenellaceae bacterium
GTAATAGCCTGATCATCAATAGATAACCTCGCCTCCATAAGAATATGGTTGGGATGAGATGTTATCCGGTACCAAAAAATAACTCTTTTTCATAGGTGACAATCTACTTAAAGTTATTAACAAAAAAGTAAAAAAAAGTGGGGGGAAGTGGGGGTAAGTGGATATTTTTTGCTTATTTTAGCTTTTTGTATCATAATAAAGGGTCATGGCCACATTTATAGGTGATTATACATGCAAGGTTGATGTCAAGGGAAGAATAATCCTTCCCATGGCATTCAAGAGGCAAATGCCTGCTGATGAACGTGACCAATTTGTAGTGAGGAAAGATATTTTCGAAAGGTGTCTTGTGCTCTATGCTCTGGAGGATTGGAACAGGCAACTGGCCAGAATCAGGAAGAGAATAAATCCTTATAACCGTGAGCATAACACATTCCTGAGGAACTTTTTCAAGGGAACAGCAGAGCTTACTCTTGACAGTAACAACCGAATACTCATACCTAAAAAACTTCTTGATAATATCGGAGCAGAAAGGGATGTGGTTCTTGCAGGCCAGGATGGAAGAATAGAGATTTGGGCAGCTGATGTTTATGAAGGACTCGAGATGCCGGCTGATGATTTTGCCGGCCTGGCTGAAAAACTTATGGGTGGCAGTTATATTGAACCTGACGAATAATGACTTATCATATACCCGCATTGCTGGATGAGAGTATCGAAGGGCTGAATATCCGGCCTGACGGGATATATATTGATGTTACCTTCGGCGGAGGAGGACATTCGATGGAAATATTAAGGCATCTTATAACAGGAAAGCTTATTGCATTTGACCAGGATGAAGATGCTGCAATGAACGCTCCGGAAGATAAAAGATTCATCTTCCTGAACCAGAATTTCCGCTTTCTAAGAAACAATCTACACTATATCGGGATAAAATCGTTCGATGGACTAATTGCAGATCTGGGAGTATCCTTTCATCAGTTTGATGAAACCAAAAGGGGATTCACATTCCGGCATGATGCTCCTCTTGATATGAGAATGACTAAAAGCAATTCCTTAACAGCAGCCACTCTTATCCAAAAAGTAGATGAACCAGTTCTTGCAGATATTTTTTTCAAATATGGTGAACTGCAAAATTCAAGAAGAATAGCAAAAGAGATAATCTCCGCCAGAAAAAAAAATCCGATAACCACAACAAGTGATCTTTTATCTGCCATAGGTAAGTTAACTCCTCCAAGACAGGAACATAAGTTCTATGCAAAGGTATTCCAGGCTCTCAGGATTGTTGTAAATCACGAAATAGAGTATCTCAGGGAAATGCTTATCCAGGCATTAGAAATGCTTGCAAAAGGCGGAAGGATGGTGATCATTACATACCATTCACTTGAGGACCGTGTAGTAAAGAATTTTTTCCGCACAGGTAACTGTGATGGAATTGGTAATAAGGACTTTTATGGCAATATGGAAACACCGTTCAGAATTATCAATAAAAGGGTTATTACACCTGGTGATGAAGAGATTGCAACGAATAGCAGGGCAAGAAGTGCAAAATTAAGGATAGCTGAAAAGATTTAAATGATGACTGAATCAGAAGACAAAAAGAAAAAGAAAAAGAAAGAAAAGAGAGGGAGCTTCATAAAAGAGCTTCTGAGCGGCAGCATGATCACAGAGGGTATTATACTGAAGAACCTGTGGTATATACTCCTCCTGACACTTCTTGCAGCAATCTATATCGGGAACAGATTCCATGCAGAAAAAATTACAAGGGAAACAACAAAGTTAAAGAGAGAAGTACAGGACCTCAGGGCAGAGTCACTTTCTACCTCGGCCGACCTGATATACATAAGCAGACAATCGGAAGTGTCAAAACTGGTCAGGGAAAGGGGATTAAGACTTGAGGAGCTAAAGAAACCTCCATATAAATTGCTGGTAAACAAATAATCAGACAATGGCAATAAGAGATGATATAGTGTTACGTAGCGGAATAGTATATTTTGCAATAATCATTGTGGCAATCGCAATTCTTGTACGTATCCTGATACTTCAGATAGTCCAGCATAATAAATGGGCAGGTATGAGTGATAAATTCATTTACAAAACAGCAGAAATGCCTGCAAACCGTGGTGATATACTTGCCTATGACGGGCGTCTGCTGGCAAGCTCAATTCCATATTATACCATATATATGGATACAAGGAGTACCGGTATGGCCGAGGAGACATGGTCGAATGGCATAGATGGACTATCAGCTGGTCTTGCAAGGATTCTGGAAGAGAAGTCAGCTTCGGAATGGAAACAAGTCATTACCCAGGCACGAAAAAGGGGTGATCGCTATTTTCTGATAAAACGAAAAGTGGATTACAAAACACTTCAAAAACTCAAAGAGCTTCCAATTTTCAGGGAAGGTCAATATAAGGGAGGCATGGTTGCCCAGGCTGAAAACCGGAGAATTCTCCCCAATAATGAACTGGCTGCACGTACTATAGGCTACATAAACCTTGGAGAAGAAGGAACAGAGGTGGGTATAGAAGGTTCTTTCGATAAAGAACTTGCAGGTAGAAATGGTGTTGTTATTAAACAGAGACTTACTGGTGGAGACTGGATAACAGTTGATGTGGGAGGGAGCGTTCAACCCACCGATGGAAATGATGTTGTGACAACACTTGATATTGATTTACAGGATGTTGCCTCATCTACCCTTATGACTCAGCTTAATAAACATAATGCTCATCATGGTTGCGTTATAGTTATGGAAGTGGCAACAGGTGATATAAGAGCAATAGTAAATCTCGAACAGGGTAAGGATGGGAATTATCATGAATCATACAATTATGCTATTGCAGAGAGTACTGAACCGGGATCAACCTTTAAGCTTCCTGTGCTCATGGCAGCTATCGAAGACGGAGTGATAGATACCGGAGATATTGTCGATACAGGTTCGGGAAGTGTAAAATTCTACAATAAGATTATCAGGGATACCCGCAAGGAAGGTTATGGAAAGCTGACAGTAAAAGAGGTATTCGAAAAATCATCAAACGTAGGGACCTCGAAGCTGATTAATGAACATTATAAAAACAGCCCGAAGGATTTTGTTGACAGGCTTTATGCGATGCGGTTGAATGAAAAACTGAATATCCAGATTATGGGTGAAGGAGAGCCATTGATAAGATATCCTGGTGATAAATTCTGGTCGGGACTCTCATTGCCAATGATGTCACACGGATATGAGGTTCAGATGACACCACTCCAGATACTCACATTTTATAATGCAGTGGCAAATGATGGGAGAATGATAAAACCACGTTTTGTTACAGCAGTGATGCGAAATGGAGTTGTGATAAAACGCTATGACCCCGATGTTATTATTAATACTATAGCTTCACGTTCAACCATAAAAAAAGCCAGGAAGATGATGGAGGGTGTTGTTGAACGTGGAACAGCAATGAACCTGAAAAATGCCAACTACAAAATTGCCGGCAAGACAGGAACTGCTCAGATAGCTCTTGGTAAATCGGGTTATAGGTCGGGTGCAAGGATCTCATACCAGGCCTCATTTGTAGGATATTTCCCGTCAGAGAATCCTCTCTATTCATGTATCGTAGTGGTTAATGCTCCTTCAAACGGTGTCTATTACGGTAATCTGGTAGCAGGAACAGTATTCAAAGAGATATCCGATAAAATATATGCAACAAATTTCTTCAGGGATTACAGTGAGGAGAGGGATGAAAATATTATTGCTTCTGCTCCTGAAGCAGGCAACGGATATCGTGAGGATATCAATAAGGTCCTCAAACAAATGGATGTAAAATATAAAAGAACAGCTGATAACGAATGGGTAGCAACTAGGGAGAGAGGAGATACAGTGAGACTTGTAGGTTTGAATATTAATGAAGGCCATGTGCCTGATGTCCGTGGAATGAGTCTTAGAGATGCAATCTTCCTGCTTGAAAATTCGGGATACAGGGTCAGATACATAGGTAAAGGAAAAGTACTCCGACAATATCCTGCCCATGGTGCAAAATATTTTAAGGGCCAGATTGTATCACTGGAGCTTAATATGTAAAATGATAGAGCTTGAAAAAATATTGTCAGGAATAGATGTTATATCCTTTTCGGGAGAGAGTAAGGAAGGTATTGAGGATGTAGTGTTTGACTCCCGTAATGTTAAAAAAGATTCTTTATTCATTGCTGTAAAAGGTACCAGCACAGATGGACATGATTATATAAATGATGCCATTAATTCAGGTGCATCAGTGGTAATTTGTGAAACAATTCCTGATGACTATAACAGGAATATCTACTGGATACAGGTCTCCGATTCAGCTAAAACTCTGGGACTAGCCTCCTCAAATTACTATGACAAGCCTTCTTCCGGATTGAAGTTGATAGGTATAACCGGTACCAATGGTAAGACAACAATTGCAACACTGCTCTACAGGGTATTTACAGGATTAGGCTATAAATGTGGACTCTTTTCCACGATATGCAATTATATAATTGACAGGGAGCTTCCTGCAACACATACTACACCCGATCCCATTCAACTCAACAGATTGTTATCGGAAATGACTGAAGCAGGATGTGATTACGCATTTATGGAGGTAAGTTCACATTCAGCTGATCAACAAAGAGTTGCAGGGCTGGAGTTTGCAGGAGCTGTATTTACGAACCTGACACATGATCATCTTGACTATCACAAAACATTTGCCAATTACCTGAAAGCAAAAAAGAGTTGGTTCGACTCATTACCGGGGAAAGCATTTGCCCTTGTTAATGCGGACGACAGAAACAGCAGTGTAATGCTACAAAATTGCAAAGCCAGGCCATATACATTCTCCATGAGGAGTATGGCTGATTTCAGATGTTCGATAATTGAGCAGAGTTTTGAAGGAATGGGACTCAGGATAATGGGAGAGGAGATCTGGACCAGGTTCATTGGTGATTACAATGCTTCGAACCTGCTTGCTGTATATGCCGTATCAAAGCTACTTGGCGCATCGGGGAAAGAGGTGTTGACAATCATAAGCAACCTGGGATCAATCCCTGGCAGGCTTGAAGTGATCAAATCGCAGGATGGCATAACAGGGATTGTCGATTATGCACATACTCCTGATGCATTGATCAATGTTATCGGGACAATAAACAAAATAAGAAGGAACAAGGTCTGCTTGATCACGGTTGTTGGTGCCGGAGGTGATCGTGATAAAAGCAAGAGACCGAAAATGGCTTCTATATCAGCCGAAGGGAGTACAAAACTGATATTGACCTCTGACAATCCCAGGACAGAAGATCCCGAGAGAATAATTGATGACATGGAAGATGGTTTGACACATGAACTTAAGAAGAGAACAATAAGGATAACCGACAGGCGTAAAGCAATTAAAACCGCTGTCATGTTTGCCTCTCCGGGTGATGTAATACTTATTGCAGGGAAAGGACATGAACCTTATCAGGAGATAAATGGAATAAGACATCATTTTAACGACAGGGAAGAACTAAAGAAAGCCCTGTCGCAGAAATAAAAATATTACACCATGCTCTATTATTTGTTTGAATATCTTGAAAAACTGAATGTCCCGGGGGCAGGGGTGTTTGTATATATATCATTCAGATCAGCCGCTGCAGTTATTACATCCCTCTTCATTTCAATGTTGATAGGGAAAAGGATTATCAAGGTCCTGAAAGAGAAACAGATTGGGGAAGTTATCAGGGATCTCGGT
>CAZTXH010000166.1:0-5707 GCA_964617415.1 uncultured Rikenellaceae bacterium
GCTTATGACCCACCATATTTTCGGTAATATATACAGGGATGAACTTATTGCCGTTATGAACTGCAATTGTATGCCCTACAAAGTCGGGAGAAATAACCGATCTTCTCGACCATGTTTTGATCACTGATTTCTTGTTACTATCATTCATCTCGAGAACACGTTTCTCAAGTTTAAAATCAATGAATGGTCCTTTTTTTATTGATCTGCTCATAATGAATCATTTATTTTTTCCTTCTTTCCAGAATATGTTTTTCAGAGTACTTTTTAGTATTTCTAGTTTGATAACCTTTTGCAGGAATCCCTTTGCGTGATCTCGGGTGGCCTCCGGATGCTCTTCCTTCGCCACCTCCCATTGGGTGATCAACCGGATTCATTGCTACTCCTCTTGTTCTCGGACGGCGTCCCTTCCAACGATTGCGTCCGGCTTTCCCGGATCTTTCCAGGTTATGGTCAGGGTTTGATACAGTACCTATTGTGGCACGACATATTGTAAGCACCATCCTTATTTCACCGGAAGGAAGTTTAATAGTAGCATATTTACCCTCTCTTGCTGATAGCTGGGCATAAGTCCCTGCACTTCGTGCAAGAGCTCCACCTTTACCTGGTTTCAATTCAATATTGTGAATTATAGTACCGAGTGGTATATCGTTAAGGAACATTGTATTCCCGATATCAGGAGTTGCTTCCTTACCCGAAATGATTTTTTGCCCTATCTTCAATCCTATCGGTGCAATTATATATCTTTTCTCACCATCATCATAAACAACAAGAGCGATCCTGGATGACCTGTTGGGATCATATTCAATGGTTTTGACAGTTGCATTTATACCATCTTTATCTCTCATAAAATCGATGACTCTGTACCTTTTCTTATGGCCACCACCAATATATCTCATAGTCCGCCTGCCGTTTACATTCCTTCCTCCACTCTTTTTTCGTGGCCTGAGGAGGGATTTCTCCGGCACAGTGCTTGTGATACTCTCAAAAGCACTGATAATCTTGTTTCGCTGACCTGGTGTAACAGGCTTAATCTTTCTTACTGCCATATTATTATATATTGCTATAGAAATCTATTGTGTTTCCTTCTGCCAGAGTAATAACTGCCTTCTTAGTAGCAACAGTTTTCCCTTTCAGAAGTCCCGTCTTTGTATTACGTGTTTTAATCTTTCCGGCATAATGCATAGTATTAACCGATGCAACAGTAACACCATATAGTTCTTCTACTGCCTTCTTTATCTGTAACTTATTTGCGTTTCTGGCAACGACAAAACCATAGCGATTGTACTTTTCGCCCTGGTCAGTCATCTTTTCTGTTACTATCGGTTTTAGCAAAATATTCATCATTCAAAATTTTCTAATTTTCAAAAGTTGCCTGCAAAACGTCAACGGCACTCTCAACAAACACTAAAGTTGAAGCTTTCATAATTTCATACGTATTTAACTCTGAGGCAGTTGCAACTTCTACCCCTTGAATATTTCGGGCTGACAAATATATATTTTTATTTTGTTCCGATAAAACAATAAGTGATTTTTTATCTGTAATTTTCAGATTGTCACCCATTTTGATCATTTCCTTTGTCTTTGGACCCTTGAATGAAAAGTCCTCAAGGACAATTATATTGTTTGTTGAAGCTTTATATGAAAGTGCTGATTTTCTGGCCAGTTGTTTCACTTTCTTGTTAAGTTTGAAACCATAGGACCTGGGTTTCGGGCCAAATGTGCGGCCGCCACCCCTGAAAATAGGATTTTTAATGCTACCTGCTCGTGCTGTTCCGGTACCCTTCTGTCTCTTTATCTTACGTGTACTACCAGTAATCTCGCTTCTTTCCTTGGTTTTATGAGTACCCTGACGTTGATTTGCAAGGTATTGTTTAGTATCCAGATAAATAGCATGATTATTAGGTTCAATACCAAAAATTGAATCATTCAACCTAACCTTTCTTCCGGTTTCCTTACCATCTTTATTAAGAATCGCTAATTCCATTATTTTGTAATTATTACGTAACCACCTTTGGGACCAGGAACTGATCCTTTAACTATTAAAATATTATCTTCAGGCATAAGTTTGATAACCTCCATACTAATAGCCATTACTTTTTTTGAACCTGTTTGTCCAGCCATTCTCATACCCGGGAACACTCTTGAGGGAAATGATGATGCTCCAAGAGAACCGGGTGCCCTGTTTCTGTTATGCTGACCATGTGTTAATCCACCAACTCCGCTGAAACCATGTCGTTTAACAACACCCTGGAATCCTTTTCCTTTTGTCCATCCCCTTACATCAACCCAGCGATCAGGTTTGAAAAGTTCGGCTGTCAGTACTTCTCCCTCCTTAACCTGGTCCTCCCCGAAACCAGTAAATTCAACAACTATTCTTTTAGGTGTTGTACCAGCTTTTTTAAAGTGGCCCTGTTCAGCTTTTGTTGTATGTTTTTCCTTCTTCTCATCGAATCCAAGTTGTACAGCATAGTAGCCATCCTTTTCCCCCGTTTTTATCTGGGTAACAACACATGGTCCGGCCTGAAGTACTGTACATGGAATATTCTTCCCATCCTCATCAAAGAGGGAAGTCATTCCAACCTTTTTTCCAATTAATCCCTGCATATCTTTTAATCTTTACTTGTTTCACACTTTAATTTCCACTTCAACACCACTTGGGAGCTCAAGTTTCATAAGAGCATCAATAGTTTTTGGTGTGGAACTGTATATATCGAGCAGCCTCTTGTAAGAAGAAAGCTGGAATTGATCCCGTGCCTTTTTATTTACAAAAGGTGAACGAAGTACTGTATAAATTTTTTTGTGTGTTGGTAGCGGAATTGGCCCGCTCACCACGGCACCCGTAGATTTTACTGTTTTTACGATCTTCTCGGCAGATTTATCAACCAGGTTATGATCGTAAGACTTCAGTTTAATACGAATTTTCTGACTCATATTTAAAGAATTTTTCCTTTAATAATTTCAATAATTCTATTAGCTATTTCCGGAGGCACCTCTTCAAAATGAGAGAACTCCATTGTTGAGGTTGCTCTTCCCGAGGTAATGGTTCTGAGTACTGTAACATAACCGAATTTTTCAGCCAGAGGTACTTTTGCCCTTATTACTCTTGATCCTGCCTTCGATTCCATGCCTTCTACCTTACCTCTTCTCTTATTAAAATCGTTTATTACATCACCTACATATTCTTCGGGTGTGACTACCTCTGTCGACATTATAGGTTCCAGCAGTACCGGATTACACTTTCCTACAACATGTCTGAATGCCTCCTTGGCAGCAATTTCAAATGAGAGTGTATCGGAATCAACGGGATGATATGATCCATCTTTTAATATAACTTTCAGGCTATCAACAGGGAATCCTGCAATTGGACCATTTGACATTGCCTCAGCAAATCCTTTCTCTACTGAAGGAATAAATTCCTTCGGAATATTTCCACCCTTAATCTCATTTATAAACTGCAAGCCCCTTATACCATTCTCTGCAGGCATCAGTTCCACTTTAATATCAGCGAATCTTCCTTTCCCACCAGTCTGTTTCTTAAATACTTCCCTGTATTCGGCAGAGGAAGTAATTGCTTCTTTATAAGCAACTTGAGGTGGCCCCTGATTGCAAATCACATTAAATTCTCTTTTCAGACGATCTATCAGGATTTCGAGGTGGAGTTCACCCATACCATGTATCACGGTTTGTCCACTATCAGGATCAATTTTCACCTGGAATGTAGGGTCTTCTTCAGCAAGTTTACTCAGTGCCATTGACAGTTTATCAATATCTGCCTGTGTTTTCGGCTCAATAGCAATACCAATAACCGGTTCAGGAAAATCCATTGTTTCCAGCATAATAGGTTTATGTATTGCACACAGGGTATCCCCTGTCTTAAGATCTTTGAATCCTACTCCTGCACAAATATCACCAGCTGAGACACTCTCTTTCGGTCTTTGCTTATTAGCATGCATCTGGAAAAGACGGTTTATCCTTTCCCTCTTACCAGTCCTGACATTAAGAACATTATCACCTGTACGAAGGACTCCTGAATATATTCTCAGAAAAACCAGTCGCCCCACAAAAAGATCAGTAGCTATTTTAAATGCGAGAGCCGCCAATGGTTCTTCATCGTCCGGCTCTCGTGTAATCTCATTATTATTCCTTGGATCAATTCCTTTTACAGCGCCAATTTCAATGGGTGATGGGAGGAATGCTGCAACAGCATCAAGGAGGAGTTGTACACCTTTATTCTTAAGGGCTGCGCCACATATTACCGGGACCGATACGCCTGAAATGGTCGATTTCCTTAATGCTGCAAGAACTTCTTCGGTTGATATTGATTCATGATCCTCGATATATCTTTCCAATAGTGTATCGTCAACTTCAGCAACAGATTCTATTAGTTTTCCTCTCCACTCTTCAGCCTCATCAACCATATTACCGGGGATCTCTTCAGTCTTGTAGTATGTTCCTTTTTGGGGGTCTTCGTAATATATATATGCCTTCATACAAACCAGGTCGATAATACCCCGGAACTCTTCTTCTAATCCTATTGGTATCTGGATAGGCACAGGATGTGATCCGAGTTTCTTCCTCATCTGGTGTACAACACTGAAGAAATCTGCACCGGCCCGGTCCATTTTATTAATAAAAGCTATTCTTGGTACCCGGTATTTATCTGCTTGTCGCCAAACAGTTTCGGATTGAGGTTCAACACCTCCCACAGCACAAAAAACGGCCACTGCACCATCAAGGACTCTCAGTGACCTTTCCACTTCCACGGTAAAATCGACATGACCCGGAGTATCAATAATATTGATCTTGAATTCTTCGTCTCTGTATTTCCAAAATGTAGTAGTAGCAGCAGAAGTGATCGTAATACCTCTCTCCTGTTCCTGGATCATCCAGTCCATCTGGGCATTCCCGTCATGAACCTCACCCATCCTGTGTGTACGACCACTATAATACAGGATACGCTCTGTGGTAGTAGTTTTCCCGGCATCGATGTGGGCCATGATTCCGATGTTCCTTGTATATTTAAGATTTTGATCCATTTACCTTCTGCTGATAATAACAATTAAAACCTGAAATGAGCAAAAGCTTTATTTGCTTCAGCCATCCTGTGGGTATCCTCCTTCCTCTTATAGGCTCCGCCTTCAAGTTTATAAGCAGCCATTAGTTCTGCAGCAAGACGCTCAGCCATAGAGTGACCTGTTCTTTTCCGCGCAAAGAATATCATATTTTTCATACTTATGCTCACTTTACGGTCAGGACGTATTTCCATTGGAACCTGAAAAGTTGCTCCCCCCACACGACGTGCTTTAACTTCAACCTGAGGTGTAACATTTTCAAGAGCCTGCTTGAAAATTTCAAGAGGAGTTTTTCCTTCATCCTTGAATTTCTCACCTACTATCTCAAGCGAGTCATAAAATATCTGATAGGCAAGGTTCTTTTTACCATTATACATAAGATTATTAACAAACCTTGTTACATACGGATCGTTATATTTCGGATCCGGTAACAGAATCTTCTTCCTTGGTTTTGCTTTTCTCATATCTTACCTCCTTAATGTTACTTTTTTGGCCTTTTTGCACCATATTTCGATCTCCTTTGAGTACGGCCATCTACTCCTGATGTGTCGAGTGCACCACGAACAAGATGATAACGAACCCCCGGAAGGTCTTTTACCCTTCCACCTCTTACCAGAACTATTGAATGTTCCTGA
>CAZTXH010000167.1:0-5686 GCA_964617415.1 uncultured Rikenellaceae bacterium
GAGGTCCTCAATCCGATGTTCTGTATCATGACTACATCACCGTCAATCTCAAGTACATCACCGATTTTGGTGGATCCCTCCACAAGAAGTATTATTCCTGAAACAAAATCATTGAAAGTCTGCTGTAATCCAAGACCCACTCCAACCAGCAGTGCAGCAGAACCTGCTATAAGTACGGTAATATTTATCTCGAGTGTATCGAGCATTAGAACAATAGCTGTTATCCATACTACATATCTTATTATCTGGTAAAGAGAGAAGGAAGTGCTTTCATCAAGTTTTTTAAACCAACGTTTTTTTATCACCCCTATCTTTATAATCCATATTAAAAGCTTAGTGACAAGAAAAATGACAAGAATAAATAACAGGGCATCAACCTTCAGTTCATGTTCTCCAATACGGAATATCACTAATTCAAGTATCTTTTCTATTTTTTCCATAGTCTACAACTAAAATTCATCAATGACTGAAAGTATATCAATATCAAGATAAGAAATATTAAAATATCCTGCAATCCCTGCTTCGCTAAAACTTCGCAGGACAAATCATGCGATCAACAATAAAGATTGCACGATCGCATGATTTTTAGAAAGGTATACCCGATCTCTTGGAAAGTGATAAAAAGACTATAATCCTTACAGGTTCTGTGACAATAGTTCTTCGCCTTCAAGTTTGAATTTCCAGGGTTTTTCAGGTAAAGCCAGGTAGACAACTTCACCCGGTTCAAGGCCCTCTTTAACAATTATATTCTTATCGTTCATCTCCCCGAGCATAACAACCTGCTTGTCACCTTTCTTGGTATATACATAAGTAATACCATCAGCATCTGTCCTGACACATTCGGTAGGGATATAAATAACATCATCCATTGTGTTAATTATGATCTTGTTCCATGTAGTCATTGAGGGTCGGAGCGAATTATCAGAACCATCTACCTTTATCAGTACTTCGAACATTTTTGCATCTGAATTTGGGAGTACTTCACCAATATTTGCGACGCTTATAACAGTACCTGTAAATGATTTGTCGGGTAGTGCATCTATTGTAATTATTACTTTCTGTCCCACTTTTACTTTATTCACTTCAATTTCGTTGACATATGTATTTGAGATCATTGATGAAAGATCAGGCAGGGTTGCAACAACCCTGTCGAAAGGATTTACAGATGAGCCTGCTTTTCTTTTGGACCCATCCCAGTTCTCTTTATAAATAAGGATTCCGGAAGAGGGTGCTCTTATTGTGAATTTTGCCAGGAACTCCTGAAGGACTTCAACCAGTTCTTCTGAATCGGAAGCGGTTTTTTTCTGTTTTACAATATTTGCCAGTGCTTGGGCCTTTCTCAGAGTATAATTCTTCTTTTGTTGCTCAAGATTACGTTGTGCTTTATTAAGGGCTATTTCGGCTTGGCGTATTGTTGCCGGGGGTTCATATTTTGATTCGGCAAGAGTGATTTCAGCCTCCTCAACAACATATTGCTGATTTTTAATTTCATCCCTCAGGTCGGTCAGGGTTACTGCCGTATCGAGTATTGTCATTTCGAGATCTACCTTCAGTTCGGTAAGGTTCTCAAGTTCATCCCTAAGAGTGTTTTCATATTCTGTCCTGTCAAGCTGGGCTATATAATCTCCTTTTTGAACCATGGTACCTTCTTTTATAATATCCTGAATCTCAAAGTCCATTGCATGCATTCTGTGAGAACCGCCAAATCCACCACGTCCCATCCTCTGGTTCCCCATATCAATTTCAGGTCCCTCAATATCGATAGAATTTTCAGCATATAACTCACCGGCATTAGCCACAATGATCTCAAAAAGACCTCTCTTTGCCTCTGCAAATAATTCTTTACTCTTATCCTGAGAGACTACTTTATTGAAAATGATCATCGCCACTGTTATGGCTGCAGCAACAATAACTGTAATAATAATCGTTCGTTTCATGTGTAATTTCGCCTTTATATTATTAGACAAATTTATAATCAATTTATTCCATTATGAACATTTAGGGAATAAAAATCGAAAAAGTAATGATTTTATTACCTGTTTGTCTGCATTCGTTATTGAATGCCAGACTCCGGGTTTACATAAATTAGCCTAGAGGTAAGTATTACTTGATATTGCGGGAAGATCACGTATCAAAACTGGATAAGTCTGTCATTAATGTTATCTTTGTACAAAATCCCCAAAAAATGAGAATATGGAATACAATCAGTTTAAAAAAACCAGCAAACCGCCGGAATTTGACCAGTATTTACCATGGATCAAATATATATTAGCCGGGTTAATTGTTGTAATACTGTTAACCATGACCTTTTTCCAGGTCAGACCTGAAGAGGTTGGTGTTATCACACGTTTCGGCAAATATATAAGGCAGGAAGGATCAGGGCTTCACATGAAACTCCCTATTCTTGAGAGAGTATACAAAGTAGCAGTTGAGCGACAGAACAAAGAGGAATTTGGTTTTCGTACCACAAGCAGCGGAATTCAAACACAGTCTCAGTATACAAAAGTGGGTACTGCAGATGAATCGCTTATGCTTACCGGGGACCTTAACCTTGCTGATGTGGAATGGGTTGTCCAATACCGTATCAGCGATCCATACCAGTACCTTTTCAAGGTAAGAGAGCCGGTGAACACCATGCGCGATATATCAGAAGCATGCATGAGACAAATTGTCGGCGACAGAACTGTTAATGAGGTGCTTACAGTCGGAAGAATTGAAATAGCAACAAGTGTTCAGGCAGAAATCCAGAGATTATGCACAGAGTACTCCCTGGGCATCAAGATAGAACAGGTTGTACTGCAGGATGTGAATCCTCCAGACCCTGTAAAAGATGCCTTCAATGCCGTCAACCAGGCACAGCAGGAAAAGGAGACCCTGTTAAACCAGGCCAGGTCGGAATATAACAAGATCATACCTAGAGCCAGGGGGGAAGCGGAAGAAACAATCCAGAAAGCCGAGGGATATGCTACTGAACGTGTCAACAATGCACTGGGAGAAGCAGCCAGGTTCAATGCCCTGTACAGGGAATATATTAAAGCACCTGAAGTTACTAAACGCAGATTATACCTGGAGACGATGACAAGTGTTATTCCGAAGTTAGGGAATAAAATCATTACTGATGAGGAGGGTAATAATGTACTCCCTCTGCTTCAAATGCAAATGGTAAACAAATAAAAAGGAAATCATGAAATCAAAAAAGATAATAATACAGGTTCTCATTGCACTTGTTGCACTTATACTTATACTGGAAACAGTTTTTAAGGTGAATGAAACAGAACAGGTTGTAATAACACAATTTGGAAAACCTATAGGTGAAGCGAAAATAACTCCGGGTCTGAAAATAAAAGTACCTTTTATTCAGAAAGCCAATTATTTTGAAAAGCGATTTTTGGAATGGGATGGTGACCCCAATCAAATTCCTACAAAGGATAAAAAATTCATCTTTGTTGATACCTATGCCCGCTGGCAGATCACCGATCCTCTGCAATTCTTTAAAAGACTTACGGATGAACGCGGAGCTATATCACGACTGGCAGATATTCTGGATGGAGAGACCCGCGATTATATTGCAAATCACGAACTTCTGGAAGTTGTTCGAAGTGTGAACAGAGTCCCGGCCTCATCAGGTTCCATAGGAGAAGAGGTAGGAGATACGCTTATTGATATAAATGAAGGAAGACTGCAGATACAGGAAATGATACTGAAATCATCAAATTCGAGAGCCAGTGACCTTGGAATAGTGATACTTGATGTCAGGCTGAAACATCTGAATTATGTTCCTGAAGTACGGACACAGGTTTATGAAAGGATGAAAAGTGAACGTATCCGTATTTCTGAAAAATTCTTGTCAGAAGGACAGGGTGAAGCTTCAAAGATCAATGGTGAGAGAGAGCGCGACCTGAAGACGATTCAGTCGGAGGCATACAGGAAAGCTGAAGAGATAAGAGGGAGAGCCGATGCACGTGCTACAGCTATCTATGCAGGAGCATACAACCAGTCAGCAGCCGCAAGGAACCTATACAGCTTCGTAAAATCGATGGAGACATTTGAAAGAACATTTGATACAACAACAACCATCATCCTGTCGACAAAGAGTGAACTATATAAATACCTCGTTGATCTGGACTAATGGGAAATACAGTATCTTACAACACGTAAGCAGCTATAGATTAAAGGTATAGGTATATTTGACCATTACAGCCCTGCAGTAATATGCAGGTAAGTTTGGAACCTCCCGTGTGAGGTCAGTATTACGTCCTTCGTTAAATACAAGATAGAGGTCATTTCCTTCTTTGGGATTATACCTTATCCGCAGGTTTGTTATTATCTCATGATCAGATTTATTGTACTGTATGAAAGCATTAGCAGAGAGCTTTGTATTTAACATAAAAAGTGCTTTGACTCCAACGAGATGGTTGATCCAGGTAACATCTCTTTTATTTATCGCAACATAGTTAAAATTATATGTTGCACCCAGTTCTAGATGTTTTGATATGTTCCATGTTGGCTGAGCCCTCACGGAAAAATTTATACCATCATAATATTGACCGGCCTGGATCATATTTCTTGAATAAAATGGTTTTGACATAGGGGAAACGATCATTGTCCTCGAAGAAAAGTACTTGTAATCTCCTGGTGGTATAATTAGATCATCGCTCAACCAGAGTTCTTCTCTTAGGTTTTCGTCATTATAGATAAGGTTAATATCAAACATCCACTGGTTTTTTGTTACGAATTCCAGTCTGGAGGAGCTTGTCATGTTCATTATAGAACCATCATCGATATATGTCCTGTAGAACATCCTGGTGCTTAAAGAATAACTATAAAGTTTTGATTCTTCTCTTGCCAGCCAGCCATAACCTAATCTGCCGCTTATAGTCGCATAGTCGTTAAGCATTTCAAATCCCATTCCCGGATTGAAATGGATCCCTGACTGCATGTATCCAAGTTCATAACCAAGACCTATCCTGGAACGTCTCTCCCAGGCAATGGTAAAAAGTGTAGGCTCTTTCACAGAGCTGTTACTGACCGTATCTTCAAAAGTCTGGCTCCATTTAATATCGAGGTAATCATCACCGAAAACCCGAAAGATACCATCAACGCCATAGGCAAGATTATAGGATCCGTCTGCACCAAGCCGGCTGGTAGCTATTGCACCTATATAGGTGTTGTCGTTAATTATCTGGCGGCGCAATCTTAAAACACCAAAATTTTCTGAGGGGAGAATTTCATCATATGTTCCTGATGAGTTCTTTTGCCGGAGAGGGGCTGTCTGCATATCCAGGAAACCGACATCCCACTTTTTTAATCTGCCGGTCAACCGGGCACCTCCGTATATACGTACAGGATCACCGTCATCACTCAAACCAATACGGCGGCTGTAAAACAGGTTATCATTACGGCCTGTGGTAAAGTCAAATACACTGGCACGTTCCAGAAAAAAGAGTCTCTTTTCTGGAAAATAGAGTGAGTACCTGGTAAGGTTAACCATCTGATCATCAGCTTCGACCTGTGCAAAGTCGGTATTGGCAGTGAGATCAAGTACAAGGTTACTGGTGAGGCCGTATTTAATATCAAGTCCTGCTTCTATTACCGGGTCATCCGATTTTAAATATTCTGTTTCATCATCGCTGAGCTCATATGAATTTTCAAAACCGGCCAGGGTATAAGGGGCAATATATAGAGG
>CAZTXH010000168.1:0-5658 GCA_964617415.1 uncultured Rikenellaceae bacterium
GGTTGTAGCAGGGGAGGTCCCTTGCGGAATTGTACCCTGGCAGTTATCTTCCTGTCGAACCATGAAAGAAAGGCACCGACCACTGCCAGAAAAAGCAGTCCGGGAAAGACAAAGAAGTAAAACAGGTATACTGCCATATTAAATGTTTTCAGTGTTGTATAAATATTCTTTAACCAGTATTTTATCGTTTAACTTGTAAATATTATTTTCATGAGACTCATCTTCATCGGTAAGGGTAACTGTTCCCGGGGGACATGCTTCAATGAACTTTTTTAATTCATTTTCATCCGTCAGGTCATAAAATATGTCTTTGTTCCTGTGGTATTTAAAGAAATCAGTCATCATAGTACCGAAGGGACAGATTGTAACACACGATTTACAGGATATACAAAGGTTGGTATGCCGGTTTATCAAACCCTCCTCATCTTTTTCGAGGGCATCAGCCGGACAAACAGCTATACAGGGCGCATCTTCACACTTACGGCATGTAAACCTGAAGGTAGCAAGTTCGCGAATGGTCTTCAACCCGTTTGAATTTGCTGATGTATAGAAAAATGCTTCGGGAAGAACAATGCCTGAATCTTCAACCATTGCAGCTCTCAGTTTTATCATATCTAACATTATCTTCTGTCCCATGACCTAATCAGTAAGCAAAATACTTTCTTCCTGTATTTGATCTTATAGCATCATCTGGTTCATCAATTGGAATCTTGTATCGGTTAATCTTTGAGATATTGTATGTGCAATTCTTGACATTGTTTTATAAGCAAAATTGCGGTCTTTAACAAATTCTTTCTTAAGTTGAGTTGAATCGATAAGCATGACCTTTGCAGGGGTGACAGTCATCACCCATGCTGTTGCAATTGGTGGTTCGAAGATAGCAGACCACGAAAAAAGCTGACCTTCTTCTATAGTCCCCAGGTAAATCCTTTTTTCCTTGGCAATGCTTATACCCAACGATAGAGTGCCTTCAAGCAGAATAGCAAGATCTGTAAGTTTATCATATTGTTCGAATAGTACTTGTTTGACCTCAAATTCCTTTATTGAGCTCAGCGATGCAATTAACTCAAGTTGTTTATCAGTGTACTGATCAAAAAAATTGATCTTCTTAAGATTTTTCGTAGTAATTTTCATATCCCTTTATTTAATTATGTTTTTGATCAATATTCATAATGGATTCTATTTCCAAATATCAGGTGTGTCTTTCAGTTCACTATATGTAAATACCGGCCCATCCTTACATACAAAATATTCACCTAACATGCAGTGGCCGCATTTCCCAAGCCCGCATGACATATTTCTTTCCATCGAAAGATATATATGATTGTCGTCGTATCCCATTTCAAGCAGCCTTATAGTACCAAATTTCATCATAATGGGCGGACCGCAGACAACAGCGACCGATTCTTTTATGTTTATATCTATCTTACTCAGGAGGCTTGTTACCACACCAACAGATTCATTCCATTCTTCATCAGGTTTGTCTACTGTTCTGTATGTTTCAAATTTCTTAATCTTATTAAGCCTTGAGAAGAGAGGTTTGTAAACACAGTCAGAGGGTGTTTTTGCCCCATAACACAATATGATTTTTTTGAGTTTTTCGATAATATTTTCCAGTGTATAAAGAAGTGATCTTATCGGAGCCAGTCCACAACCTCCGCCAAGGATGAGAATCTCCTTCCCATGGAATTCTTCAACAGGATATCCCCGTCCATAAGGCCCCCTTATACCCATGTATGAACCCGGTTCCAGTGCATGCATATATTCTGTTACATATCCTGTTTTCATGACCGTTACTTCTATCTGGTCTTTTACCAGGGGTGAGGATGAGGGAGTAAAAGGTGCTTCGCCTATACCATCAACCGATAATTCGATGAATTGTCCTGTTTTAAATGAAAACTCCTCTTCAGGTTCAAGCACAAATGTTTTTATTGCAGGTGATTCGGCAATCACTTCAGTTAATTTGGCCCGGATAGGTTTATATATATTTTTATTTCCCATTTATCCTGTTATGCGAGTTCCATAAAAAGTTCATTCTTATTTATCTTGCCGATACAGGCTTCAATACATCTTCCACATCCCGTGCATGCAATAGAGTTGAATTTCCATGGTTTCCAGACATATTTGCACATATATCTGTTCCTGAAGCGGTCGGGAAGTTCAAAAAGAGCATCCTCCCCACCGGCTACTTTTTCAAAGCCCGGATACTGACAGGCATCCAGCTGCTTAACCTTTTCAAACCCTGGTTTATCGATAAGCAGAAAACATGTGCATGTGGGGCATATAGTTGCACAGGCTCCACAGGAAACACACCGTTTTGAATATTTTTCCCATATTTCCCTGTTAGCCCCGGCAACAATCTTTCCTGTCTTTTCATAATCTGGCAAACCTTTATTTGCTTCATTAAGAAGAGCCTCTGTTGTATGATGTTCTTTTTCTATTGTATCAAGAATAGTTTTTTCATCACAGGTTGTAATCTCCGGTATTGTCTTCAGGAAATCTTCTCCTTTTTCTGTTATTATTCTGAAAATTACCTTCCCGTTAAGATTTATAATAGCAAGATCACATTTATCAACTGAATATGGTTTTATATTATATGACAAACAATGACAGTGTTCCTGTAAGCCAAAACAATCGGAAGATATAAGCAGGGTGTTTTCTCTTCTTTTTTTGTAGAAGGTATCAGTGAAATCTTCATCCAGATATATCTCATCAAGAATTGACAATCCCTCAATATCACAATTAGGAGCACCGATGATGATCCTTGGTTTGATGTCAGTTTTTTCTGTGGTTACGTTTTCTTTAACAGGAAGAAATATGTTTTTTAATGATGTGGCAGGTTTGGGTTTATTATAGGTTATTCTTTCTATGTCAGCCGGCTTAATCAATTCATAATCCTGACCAAAATCGTTACTGACACTTGCAAAAATGTTATGGGACGATAATAATCTTTCCAGGGCTTTGTCCCACTCTTCCTTTTCTATGCTCTTATACTGCATTTATGTGAGAAAATTCACATATAAAAGTATAATCTACTTATCAAAAAATCAATAAATATCAGGCTATTTTTAACATGATAAAAATCATTTATTTTATAAATAGCAGAATATCAGTATTATAATAATGTATTTATTTTTAAAAAGTTTTAATTAACTTGCGAAAAAACAAAACATTCGCATTTATTGTGAAACGAATCACAAAAACAATTAGAAAAAACAGTCTCAGAAGGATATTTGTATACCGTTCTTGTCTTCAGCAGCTGAATATGAGAGGTGTTGAAAGAGTATTTTCGTATACACTCGCAGATGAGGCAGGAGTGACTCCTGATCAGGTACGGAGAGATTTTTCGGAATTCAAAATAAAAGGACGAAAGCGGGGTGGCTATTTAATAAGTGATCTCCTTGAAAATATGGAGAACATATTTTACAGGAATATAGATCACAATCTTATTATAATTGGTATTGGAAATCTTGGACTTGCTTTGACAAATTACAGCAAATTCATACAACACAACATGAAGATTGTTGCAGCCTTCGACATAGATCCGTCAAAGCGTAAACAAAAAGCCGTTGATATCCCTGTATACAGTATGGACAAACTGGAGGAGATCATTTCGAGGTACAGGGTTAAGGTGGCAATTATTGCCGTTCCTGAAATATCTGCCAGGGAAGTGGCTGATGATCTGATGCGTTATGGTATACAAGGGATAGTAAATTTTGCCCCTGTGCCGTTGAAAGAGCCACCTGATATAGTTATTAATAATATAAACATGGGTGATGAGCTTGAGAGTGTAATCTATTATGTTCACAAAAACATCATGACAAACGGACCTAAAAACCTTGAGCTATTATACAAGGATATAGAATACTGATCAGGGGTCTGGTCCAGGGAGTTGGATTTCGTCCCTTTATATACAGGATGGCTGTAAAACATGGACTTTCAGGTGAAGTGGATAACAGATCCGATGGAGTCACTATTACTGTAGAGGGTGATACCAAGTCGATTAACAAGTTCGTGAGGGTCTTAGTGGAGTGCTGAATGAACTTACAGAGATTATAGGGAAAGGAATTGTTTGTTAAAAGTATTGAAGGAGATATCACAACTGACAGAGATGCCCGGAGGCTTCAGAAATTTAATATTCCCATTGTCGTAATAAATACCGAGGGTGATGACAAACCTGCAAAATACCCGCTGTTGTTCAGGGAAGCAAAAGCAGTTGTTCTAAATAAGGTGGATCTAATACCTTATACAAATTTTAATTATAACAGCTTCATGTATGATCTGAGTAGAATAAAACAGGGAATGCCATTTTTTAAAATCTCCTGTACCAAGAATAATGGTCTTGATGAATGGTATAAATGGATTTCAGATCAAAGGTTCTTATTAATGGATGATTAATGGAACTTTATTTAATTTTCGTTTGAATGTTTTCAGCTATTTAAATGAAATTTTTACTATGCTATTTCACCTTCTTGTTTATTTTCATTCTAAATTAGACACCATGACATTTGTAAGTTTTTTTTACAAAGGAAACATGTAATTTTACGACCGCTTTTTAAGGAGCAAATAATTGGAAATGAATTCATATTAATTATTTAAAAATTAAAGAGATATGTACCAGGTGGGAGATCTTGTAAAGGAGTTGTCCGACAAACATGGTCGAACAAGAGATAATCTTATGCCTATTCTGCAAGGTATTGTTGAGAAACACAATTATCTTACAGATGAGGCTATGATAGAGGTTGCCAAAGAGCTTGATATTTCAGCGGCTGAGGTTTACGGAACAGCTTCCTTTTATACTTTCCTCGATACTAAAGTTAAAGGTAAATACGTGATAAGAGTCTGTAAAACAATAACATGTGCAATGAGAGGTAAAGCTGAGATAATACAGACTCTTGAAGATATGCTTAAAATAAAAGTTGGAGAGACTACTTCCGATATGCAGTTTAGTCTTGTTGAGACTAATTGTATTGGGTGGTGTCATAAAGCTCCGGCAATACTTATCAATGATACACCATATACTGAGCTTACTCCTGAAAAAGTAGTAGAGATTATTAAAGGTTACATGCAGACAATATAATACCCTGAAAAAATGGAAAACAGAGGATTAAATAAGGTAGATCTGATCTTTGAGACGGTAGATCCAAAGGAAGTCCTGACAAGTGCTTATAAAATGAAGAATAGTGAAATAATCCAGCAGATTCTTGATTCGGGACTGAAAGGAAGGGGAGGAGCTGGTTTCCCTACCGGATTGAAATGGAAATACACTGCAGCTGTGAAGGATCCGGAAAAGTATGTTGTATGTAATGCGGATGAGGGTGAACCCGGAACATTCAAAGACCGGGAAATACTCGACAAGGTAGCATATAAGGTTTATGGAGGAATGGCTATTGCCGGCAAGGCTGTAGGAGCAAAGCAAGGCATTGTCTATTTACGGGGTGAGTATAAATATCTCCTGCCGAAACTTCTTAAGGAACTTGAATCATTCCATAAGCTGATAAAGGGTATAGGCTATGATTTCAAAATAAGGTACTGTATGGGCAGCGGAGCATATATATGTGGTGAAGAGAGTGCATTGTTTGAATCAATTGAGGGAGGTCGTGGTGAGCCTCGTAACAAACCTCCATACCCTACAATTTCAGGTGTTTACAATAAGCC
>CAZTXH010000169.1:0-5618 GCA_964617415.1 uncultured Rikenellaceae bacterium
TCATTGAATTAAAATCCGGAGAATCAGCAATAGCTGTTATCCCTGCATGGCAGGGAAGAGTTATGACAAGTACAACAGAGGGTGACCAGGGGTTCAGTTTTGGCTGGATAAACCATGAGCTGATTGAGTCAGGTGAAACTCAGCCTCACATCAATCCATTTGGTGGAGAAGAGAGATTATGGATCGGGCCTGAAGGTGGCCAATTCTCAATCTTTTTTAAAAAAGGATCTTCTTTTGTCTATGATGAATGGCAAACTCCTGCGTCCATCGATACGGAACCATATAATGTTATTAGCCAGACAGACTCATCCGTATTACTCACCTGTGATGTTGAAACAGAGAATTATAGCGGCACCAGGTTTAACTTCAGATTAGAAAGAAATGTAGTACTTCTAAATGCTAATGATATCAAAAAACAGACTGGCATTGATGTAACAGGATCAAATTGTGTTGCCTACAGATCCGATAATAAGATTATCAATACCGGGCAAAAAACCTGGACAAAAGAGACCGGACTTCTTTCAATCTGGATGCTAGGTATGTTCAATCCATCTCCATCAGTAATTGTTGTTATACCTTATAAACAGGGTGAAGAGAAAATCATTGGTCCTCCGGTCAATGATAACTATTTTGGGAAGATATCTGACGACAGGCTGAAGGTTACAGAGAATCATATCTTTTTCAGGGCTGACGGACAAAGCCGTGGGAAAATAGGATTGTCCCCATTGAGAACAACAGGTATTCTTGCTAGCTATGACTCTGAAAATAATATTCTTACTCTCCTTAAATGTAGTATTCCCGAGGGAATAACAGATTATGTCAACTCATCATGGGAAATACAGAAGGATCCTTTTTCTGGTGATGCAATAAACTCATATAATGATGGTCCACTTGATGACGGATCCCAGATGGGGCCATTCTACGAGCTGGAAACTTCATCACCGGCTGCAGCATTAGATCCACAGAAGAGCCTTATACATGTTCAATATACGATACACCTGACAGGTAATAGAGATATTCTTAATGATATTGCTGTCAAAACCTTAGGATGCTCCCTGGAAGAAATAGATAATTCGTTCAGATGAATATATCATGCGATACATTTACTGAGGCATCAAACCTCTGTTCCTGAGCAAGGGTTCTATATCGGGTTCACGGCCGAGAAAGTTTACATACATTTCCATAGGATTCATAATACCATTTTTGGTCAGGATATTTTTTCTGTATGACTCTGCTGTAGCCCTGTCGAAGATACCATTTTCCTTAAAGGCTTCGAAACCATCATTATCAAGAACTGCCGCCCACGTATAACTGTAGTAACCTGCATCATAGCCACCCACAATATGTAGAAAGTAGGTGCTCCTATAGCGTGATATTATCTCCGGTATTAAACCTATCTTTTTAAAATATTCTTTCTCAAATGTCTGAGGTTCTACAATTGCCGGAGCTTCAAGAGTATGATATGCCATATCAAGTAATGATGCTGCAAACAACTCAACATTATCAAAGCCCTGATTGAAATAACTACTGTTTTTGATTTTTTTGATAAGTGATTCCGGTATTACCTCTCCTGTTTGATAATGTTTAGCATAAATATTCAGCATTTCCGGTTCAGTAACCCAATGTTCCATAATCTGAGCGGGAAGTTCCACGAAATCCCATGCCACAAAAGTCTGGTTATAGGTATTCCTGTTGCAGAGTGCATCGAGTGCATGTCCGAATTCATGAAATACTGTTGATACTTCATTAAGACTGAGAAGTGAAGGTATATCACCGCTACGTGGTGTAAAGTTGAATACCGTACTTACTACAGGAGTAATAGTCTTGCCATCAACTACATGATGATTGCGGTATGTAAGGCACCATGCACCCTGTCGTTTGCTCTCCCTCGGGAAATAATCCATAAACAGCACACCAATATGGGATCCATCCTCGTCTTTTACCTCAAATGCCTCGGCATCAGGATGGGGTAAAGGAATATCAGCCAGGGGATTAAATGAAAAGCCGAACAATTTATTAGCACATGTAAAAACACCTTCACGAATATTTTCCAGCTTGAAATAAGGCCTTAATTCTTCATCATTAAGGTCATATTTTTGTTTTCTCAATTTTTCGGCATAATACCACCAATCTGACGGTTCAAGAGAGAAATCTCCTCCTTCACTATTAATAATCTTCTGCATCTCTTTCACTTCACTCTTTGCTACCGGAATGGCTTTCTCCCATAAATTGTTAAGTAGTTCAAAAACATTATCCGGATTTTTAGCCATCCTTGGCTCCAGAACAATATGGGCATGAGTAAGGTATCCAAGCAGTTTTGCCCTTGCAGCCCTTAATTTTACTATCTCGGTAAGAATAGCATTATTATCATACTCATTCCCATTGTTGCCCCTGTTGATATACGCATTATAGATCTCAAGGCGCAGATCCCTGTTTTTACAATATGTAATAAAAGGGTAAATGCTGGGCCGCTGTGTAGTAAATGCCCATTTTCCTTCCTCTCCCGCAGCTTCAGCTACCTCTGCGGCAGTTGTAATAACCGACTCCGGAAGCCCTTCAAGATCTTTCTCTTCAACATATAACTTATAATTATTTGTCTCATCAAGGACATTCTGGTTATAATTGACTGTTAAAACCGATAGTCGCTGGTTCATTTTTTTCAGTGAATCTTGGTCCTCCTCACTAAGGTTTGCTCCATTTCTCACGAATGACTTGTAAAGATTTTCAAGGATATAGGTCTGTTCAGAATTAAGATCAAATGATGCCTGATTCTCATAAACATTTTTAATCCTTTGAAACAGATCGGGATTTAGAAGTATCTCATCCTGGTATGCAGCAAGCTTTGGTGATATCTCCACCTCAATATCCATTAATGAATCATTGGTATTTGCATTTGTCTGTCCGAAGAATACCGATGAGACCCTGTTTAATAATTCCCCTGCCCTATCAAGTGCTTCAATAGTATTGGCAAATGTCGGTTCCTCTTTATTTTTTATCAGGTTTTCTATCTCTTCTCTTCCCTCTTCCATCCCTTTCTCAAAAGCAGGCATATAATGTTTGGCCATTATCTTTTCAAATGGAGGAACATTAAATGGAGTGTCAAATTCTGAGAAGAAAGGATTGTTCTTATCTACTCCTCCACCATTTTTACATGAAGGCACTATTAATACAGCTAAAGCTACAACAATGAATAATTTACATGATTTCTTCACGATATATATTTTTTGGTTAGAATATGTAAGATTAAATATAGCGCTAAGGTATGATTTTATCAGAAATTTCATGTGAGGGTAAATATATTTTTAGTAAATTAGCAATGTGCTAATTTTTTATATGGAATAAATATCTAAAATTATGAACAGATCGCTGCATTTTTTATTTCTGGCTGCTTCCTTAATATTATTGAATTCTTTACAATATTTACATTGCCAGTCAGTTCTGTTTTCTGAAGATTTTTCAGGATTTACAACAGGTACACATTCAACTCCCTCAACTTATGATCAGTCTGGTTCACTGGACACAAAGACAGGTGATCCTGGATGGAGTGGTTATAAAGTATATTCAGCGGGAGGAGAAATAAAGCTCGGAACTGCATCCATCCCGGGATGGATAGAAACTCCATCTATTGATTTGTCAGGACTTGAAGGGACTGCTTTTCTCAGTTTCGATATTTCAAGATGGCCCGATGATGCTACAACTGTCCAGGTTTATCTTAATGGTTCTACTCTTGGTGATCCAATTGAACCTGCTGACGAATTTCAGACTATAGAATTATCTCTGGCTGATGCCGGATTAACATGTATAATAAAATTCGAATCTCTTTCAAAAAGGTTTTATCTCGATAATATTCAGATCACAGATAATATTGTTACCCATATCACAAATTACAATAAACCTCAAAACTATGTAAAAATATTTCCAAATCCAGCCTGTAGTTTCATCTGCATAGAAAACCTTAATGGTTATAATAATCTTGACATCATCGACATAAACGGAAGAATATTAAAATCTTACAATTTTGACGACAGAAATAATTTTGAAATAGCATTATCCGGTATACCATCTGGAATTTACATTATCAGGATTAAAGCTCCTCATAGTATTTTCACTTCACGAATAATAAAATATGAATGAGTGTTCGGGTACCGGGATCTCTTTTTAAGATAAATCGGTAATTCTTTAAAGAAAATTATACAAATTTGCGTTTTATCCTCCTTCGTCCCTCCCGAGTACTCGGGATCGGGACTACGGAGGACGAGGGAGAGATGGCAGAGTGGTCGAATGCGGCGGTCTCGAAAACCGTTTTCCGTTTATCGGCGGAACGGGGGTTCGAATCCCCCTCTCTCCGCAAAGCTAAATTACTCCCGCAGTAAGCTGCGGGATTTTTGTTTTTCAGATATCCGGACCAGGCTTGCCTGAGTAAGGATAGATGAAAAACAAAAATACATGGCGAGTGAAACGAGCCTGGAGTAATTTGGCTTTGCAGGTCCTCCAAAGGGGATCGCGAGCGAACGAAGTGAGCGAGCAATCACTTTCAATCCCATGTACCCACCCACAACCCTCCCGATCTGACGATCGGGATAACTTGTCCCGTGAAACGGGAGGCTCTCCCTCCATGAAGCAGGGAGGGAGCTTAAATATTTAATATATATCTATTTGTTTGAAATATTAGAAGCCTGCTTTCAAAAGGGACTGAAGGAAGATAAACAAAACCCGTAAGGGACCTCTTTTTTCAACATTTTCTCGGAGCGGCTCCGTAGTTTGGAATAGCTTGCTATCTTCGCAAAATAACTGTAACAAATAATCGAAAGATATGGGACTCAAGGGCCGGCTTATCATCATGAACTTCCTCCAGTTCTTTATCTGGGGATCGTGGCTGCTCACCATCGGGGCATATTGGTTTCAGAACAAAAACTGGTCGGGGACCGATTTCGGAGCTATCTTTTCAACAATGGGACTGGCTTCACTCTTCATGCCGGCCATTGCCGGGATCATTGCTGACAGATGGGTCAACGCCGAGAGGCTGTATGGCATCTTTCACATTGCAGGTGCCGTCCTGCTTACACTAATTCCGGCCATCAATAATCCTGACACTTTTTTCTGGATTCTGCTGCTTACGATGATGTTCTACATGCCCACTCTGGCCCTGGCTATCACGGTGGCATACAGCTCTATGAAAAATAGCCGTATGGACATCATAAAGGATTACCCGCCGGTGAGGGTCTGGGGGACAATTGGCTTCATAGTCGCGCTATGGGTCGTAAGCCTGCTGGGCTTTGAAACCTCACCCATGCAGTTCTATGTTGCGGCTGCCTCCTCCCTCCTACTTGGTCTCTATGCCTTTACCCTCCCAAAGTGTCCGCCACTGGGCAGGGGACACAAAAAGAAGCTGGCAGAAGAGCTGGGTCTCAATGCCTTCAGGCTCTTCAAAAGAACTAAGATGACCATCTTCTTCATCTTCGCCATGCTGCTGGGCGGCGCTCTGCAGTTGACCAATGCTTACGGCGACACCTTTCTACACGATTTCGCCGACATACAGGAGTACAAAGACCTTATCGCTGTCAGGTATCCCGCAATAATAATGTCAGTCTCACAGATCTCCGAAACCCTCTTTATGA
>CAZTXH010000170.1:0-5616 GCA_964617415.1 uncultured Rikenellaceae bacterium
GAGCGTTGATGTTCTGCAATTACAATGAGTCTCAATAGCAGAAAAAGGTATAAGCCTATAACAATAACAGAACCAATGAAGCCCCATTCCTCACCAATAGTACAAAAAATAAAATCAGTACTTTGAGCAGGAACAAATTTAAATTTGGTCTGGGTACCCTGCAAATATCCTTTTCCGGTTAATCCCCCTGAACCTATTGATATCATCGATTGGTTAACATTATATCCAGTACCATGAGGATCTGATTTGAAACCCAGCATTATTTCAACTCTTTCCCGTTGATGAGGTTTCAGAATATGGCTATAAGTATAATCTACTGAATTGATATAAAGTATGCTACCAAGAAGAAACAGATATATAATAAGTAGGGCTTTTGCCTTCCTGAGGTAAATATAGTAACTGAATGCTATCCCCGACAGGATAAGTGAAATCATTATGATCAGCTTATCCCCTATAGAATTAAATATAAAATGATCGAGTGTGTATAATAAACCGGCAATAATGAGGAAAATCCCAAGGCCAATAAAACATGGTTTCCATTTTCTTGTGGCAAACATTGCGATTATGAAGGCTAAACAAATAAGTGCAAGTTCAAGATCTACATCAGGCAAAAGGAGTGTTAGAAAGAATAATATAACCATTAGCAATCCGGACAGAAAAACATAGGAACTCATTCCCTCCCTGAAAAGTACAAGGAAAAAAGAAAATAATATAACGGTTGTTCCAAGATCCGGTTGTAATGCAATAAGTAAAACCGGCAGCATTATTATGCCTATTGCGGGCATTATGGTTTTCAACCTGGTCAATTCCTGGCGACGCTTATTAAGAAAATCAGCGAGTAGCAGTGCTGTCCCGAATTTGACAAATTCAGCAGGTTGCAAACTAACCTGACCGAATTCAAACCATGACCTTGCTCCATTAACTTCTTTTCCGAAGATAAGTACCATGATCAGCAGTAAAATAAGTCCGCCATATATAAACCTTGAAAAGAAGAGATAGAATCTTGTATCAATAATTACTATGAATACAGCTATAGTAAATGATGCAAGAATCCAGATAAACTGCTTACCATAACGTTGGGAGAGATCAAGAATTCCTTTATGCTCCTCGTTATAAACTGCAGAATAAATATTAAACCATCCCATAATAACCAGGATAATAAAAAGCAGTATCGTCACTTTATCTATATCTGCCCATATATTAATCTTCCTCCTCATCTTCGGTCGATTTACTGATCAGGTCCAGTTCAAGCATTCTTTGTTCTTTCCATTTACTGGCCAAAGAGATTTGTCCGGTAATATATTTTTCAATCATTAAGCTGGCTACGGGAGCAGCATAAGTGGACCCAAAACCGGCATTTTCAACATAAACAGCTATTGCAATTACAGGATTCACTTTTGGAGCAAAAGCAATAAATACAGAATGATCCTCTCCGTGAGGATTTTCTGCTGTTCCAGTCTTTCCACAGACTGTAATATCCTGTAATGCTGCTATTCTTGCTGTAGCACCTTCCCCGCCATTAACAGCAGCCTCCATCCCCTGAATTACCCTTTCGAAATTAACTGAATCTATACTTATTTTATGTTTTTTAGTAAAGGTCGTATCGATAATTGCCCTGTTACCGACTGACTTAACGATATGAGGAGTATAATAATAACCTCTGTTGGCAATAGCTGTGGTCATGTTAGCCATCTGCATTGGAGTTGTCCCTATTTCTCCCTGGCCTATAGCTAATGAAATAACATTCAAAGCTTTCCAACTATCTTTACCATAATACTTCTCAAAATAGGATGATTCGGGAACTATTCCTGATAATTCATTTACAAATTCACTACTCAGCTTTCTGCCAAAACCGAATTCGTCGAGGTAACTCTTCCATTTATTATAAGCCTCTGAAATTGATTCGTATTCTGGGTTTTCAAGTATTCTTCTAAATGTCTGACAGAAATAAGAATTACATGAATTCATTATTGCTCCTTCTAGATCAAGAGGAGATTCATGTGAATGACAACCTACAAAAAGATACCCATTATCACAACTAAATTGGGTTCCGGGATAGATCACTTTCTCCTGAAGACCTATAAGTCCGTTCAGAGGCTTAAAGGTTGATCCCGGAGGATATGAAGCCATAAAAGCTCTGTTAAAGAGAGGTAGAAGAGTGTCAGACTGAAGTCTGGAATAATTTTCAGATCTTACCCTTCCGACAAGAAGGCCCGGATCATAACTGGGAGATGAAATAAGGGTAAGTATCTCTCCTGTTGATGGCTCAATAGCCACTATACTTCCTGTTTTGTTCTGCATAAGTTTTTCGCCATACTCCTGCAAATCAAGATCTATCGTTGAAATAATGTCTGATCCCTGAACAGCCAGTGTATCATGTGAACCATTATCGTATGAACCTTTTATAAGGCTATAAACATCCACCATATAGATTTTCATACCGCGTGTTCCCCTCAGCTCTTGTTCATAGGCTTCTTCAATACCAAGGTTTCCGATATAATCACCGGACTTATAATAGGGGTCTTGCTTAATTATATTTTCATCAACCTCACTAACATATCCCAGTACATGAGAAGCAATGGGCCTTGAATATTTCCTGAGGGTTCGTGGCTGAACATAAAAGCCCGGATACATAAACATTTTTTCCTGAAATTGTGCATAGGTTTCAGCAGATATCTGTTTCAAAAATACAGAAGGTGCTCTGCTTGAATAGTTGACAGCAGCCCTCATTCTCTCAGTGAAAAAATCCTCTGTAATTCCCAGTTCATTGCAAAATAAAGAGGTGTCCATGTTACCTGTCTGAGCTGGTATAACCATTAAATCATATGCCGCCTGGTTATAGACTATAAGCTTATTGTTCCTGTCGTATATCAATCCTCTTGCCGGATATTGAGTTACATATCTCAGGACGTTATTATCAGCTGATAACCTGTAGGTGTCTTCAATAACCTGGATCGAAAATAACTTAATAATCATTGTTAAACCTACAAGGATAATAATCCCGGCAATTATATATTTCCTGTTGGTATATGTATCTTTCATAAACCTTTTATTTATCTACCTTTCCTGGCATATTCCAGGAGAATTATAAAGGTTATAGAGAAAAGAGAGCTTAAAATTACTCTTAACAATGTCCGGAAAAAATCAGTAAGACGAAATACCTCCAAATAGAATAATGCTGTGTGATGAATCAGGACAATGATTAATGTATATATCATAAACCATTTGAATCCATATACGATCATTGAGGGAACAGAACCAGGTTCATAACCGTCTCTGGGTGAAATTAACCTCATAACATGGGGACGAACAAATCCTGCAAGCACTGTTGCTGCTGTATGCATGCCAAGTGAGCCGCAGAACAGGTCAATAGTGAGTCCTGTGAAAAAAGCAATAATAAGCAGCATCCATGCCTGTATTTCACAGGGAAGGAGAAGTATGAACATAACATAAATCCAGGGGTTCACATAACCACTGAATTCAATATTATTGAACAGCAGAACCTGCAGAAGTATCAGTACAATAAATATCAGGCTATATCTCAAAATTGAATTGATCATTGAAATGATTTTTCAAGTTCAAGTTTTTCTGCTTTGAGCATATTTCCTATTATATTCACGAAATGAAGTCTCTTATAATCTGTATTAAGCAAGACATAAATTTTATAAAAATCTCCTCCCGGTTTTTCATAATTGCTCACTGTCCCTATCATTAATCCTTCCGGAAAAATTGTGGAAAAACCTGTTGTCTCAATTGTATCTCCCACATTTACTATGACATGTTGGGGTATTTCATTTAAAATAGCATGTTTATAGCTTAATCCATCCCAGTTCAATGATCCGAAATATCCATTAGATTTTATTCTTGCACTGATCCTGAAATCAAGATTCAGAAGCGACATCACTACAGAGTAATTTTTGGAGCAGCCTACTATAACACCTGCTATACCATCAGCCGAGATTACTGCCATGTCGATTGACAGTCCATGTTTTTCCCCTTTATCAATAGTAAAGAAATTTTTCTGTTTGTTTACAGAATTATCTATGACCTTTGCTGAGGTATATGTATATTGTTGCTTGTATACAGTATCGAAAACCGAAAAAAAAAGCAGGTCTTCTCTATCTTTTAGATTCTCCAGGTTACTCCTCAATGAAGTATTTTCTTCTACAAGTTCCTGATTTATTTCCCTTAATCTGAAATATGATCTTATGTTACTTACTCTCTGTTCTACTCCCCTGTTAAGACCTCGTATTCCTTTAACAATCCGTGTGTTATGATAATTATTCCCTGTGCTCAGTAAATAGAGTGCAATTCCTTCAAGTAATAGGAATATTATCAGGTTATTATACTTCGCCAGAAAATTCAGCAGGTTTCTCATTCACATCAGTATATTATCTCATTAGGAACGGAAATTTGTCAACATTTTTAAGAGCCACCCTGTTCCACGTGCGACAGCATGAAGAGGATCCTCAACAACATTGAATTTTATATTTATCTTATCTGAAAATCTTTTATCAAGTCCTCTCAATAGTGCTCCTCCACCAACCATATAAATTCCTTTATTGACAACATCAGCGTAGAGTTCAGGAGGTGTCTGTTCAAGTACATTCAGAAGTGCTGCTTCAACCTTTGAAAGTGATTTATCCAGGCAATATGCAATTTCCTGATATGAGATAGGTATTTCAATCGGCAGGGCAGTCATAATATTTGGTCCTCTGACAATATAATCGGCTGGTGGATTATCGATGTCAGGAAGAGCTGATCCCACTCCTATTTTAATATCCTCAGCAGTTTTTTCACCAATTTTAATATTATGCTGGTGTCTCATATAAGCCTGAATATCAGCTGTAAAACCATCACCTGCTATCCTTATTGATTTATTACACACAATTCCACCCAATGCAATTACAGCTATCTCAGTAGTTCCCCCTCCAATATCTATTAACATAAAGCCTTCAGGGGCTTCCACATCGAGCCCGATTCCTATAGCTGCAGCCATAGGTTCGTATATCATATATACATCTCTTCCTCCGGCATGTTCAGAAGAATCACGAACTGCACGTATTTCAACCTCTGTACTACCCGACGGAATACATACTACCATTTTCAATGATGGAGCAAAGAAACGCGGATTTCTGTTAATCATTTTGATCATCCCTCTTATCATTAGTTCGGCTGCATTAAAATCGGCAATCACACCATCCTTCATCGGTCTTATCGTTTTTATGGTTTCATGTGTTTTGCCATGCATCTGTCTTGCTGCTTCTCCAATTGCTATAAGCTTTCCCGAGTTTTTATCTAGTGCTACTATAGAAGGTTCATCCACAACGATTTTATCATTGTGGATAATAATAGTATTAGCCGTTCCGAGATCAATAGCGATCTCCTGTGTCAAAAAAGATAAGAGTCCCATTCAATGAGAATATTAGAAATGTTAATGTTTAAAATGTCTTATTCCTGTAAATACCATTGCCATATTGTTGGAAGAACAATAGTCAATTGATTCCTGGTCACGTACTGAACCTCCAGGTTGTACAATGGCTTTTATTCCTGCTTTATGTGCAATTTCCACACTGTCGCTGAACGGGAAAAAAGCATCAGATGCCATTACTGATC
>CAZTXH010000171.1:0-5609 GCA_964617415.1 uncultured Rikenellaceae bacterium
GTGAAGAAGTATCTCCATCACATTTCTTATTAAACTCACTGGTTGTTAATCCTTTAAAAGTGGTTTCTGAACAATCGGAAAGAATAACATCTGCTTCCAGAATATGATCTCTTACACTGCCATATATCAGTGAATGTGCACCGCATGAATTATTACCTAGCATTCCTGCCATACAGCATCTGTCAGCAGTTGATGTTTCGGGTCCGAAAAAGAGCCCATACGGTAAGAGAAATTTATTTAATTCCTCGAGTATTACACCCGGTTCAACAATAACCCATTTTTCAGCTGGATTGAACTCAATTATCCGGTTCAAATACTTTGATATATCCACTACTATACCAGGTCCTACCACCTGCCCTGCAAGTGATGTCCCTCCACCTCGCGGTATTATTGAAGTTCCGTTATTCCTGGCAAAACTGATTATCTTCTTAATATCCTCCTTATCCTTTGGTCTGGTTACAGCAAGAGGTAACTCCCTATATGATGATGCATCTGTGGCATACAGTATCCTGTAAAAATCATCGGTAAACAGGTCACCTTTAAGTTCTCTTTTTAATCCTGAGAATGTCATACTACTCATTCTTTTTTATTCCGAAAGCAGGATCTATTTTCAGGAACTTGATTACTATTAGTCCTGGTATTGAACAAAAGATCACAAAGATGAAGAACCAATTGTAACCGAGTAGTTCTTTCATAAAACCAGAGATCATTCCCGGCAACATCATACCAAGAGCCATAAGTGAGGTCCCTATTGCATATTCAGCAGTTTTGTATTTACTTTCTCCAACATAATAAAGCATAAAAAGCATATAAGCAGTAAATCCGAATCCGTACCCGAACTGCTCAACAGCCACCGAAAGGTAAATAGAAATATTACCCGGCATTGGTTGCAAATATGAAAGATAAATATAAACAGCACTTGGGATATTTAAACATAATGCCATCAGCCAGATAAGACGTTTCAGGCCATATTTCGCAGCAGCTATACCTCCCAGTATGCCTCCAAGAGTAAGACATATCATCCCTGCTGTACCATAAGCAATTCCATATTGTGCTGAAGTCATACCTAAACCGCCTGTACTCCTCGAATCGACAAGAAATGGTGTAGCTATCTTCACAAGCTGTGATTCACCAAGCCTGTAAAGAAAAAAGAATATCAGTGCAGGTACAACTCCGGGTTTTGTAAAAAATGAAACAAAAACTTCTTTATATACCTTCCATCCCATTCTTTCCTTTGTACTTTGTTCATCAGGGTGTGGCATCATAAACCTGTGATATATTGACAATGCCAGCAGTACGATCCCGAGTACTGCCAGAGATACCATCCAACTGAATGCAATGTTACCAGCTGTAACGACAAATTCCGATGAGGTTGTTTCAGAGAGATTATGGTCGACTTTTACCGAAGTTGCAACGGGTATGTTCCAGTTATGGCTTGTAAACTCATACCTTCCTGTCTGGTTACTGGAAATATCAATATCCTTGCTACCAGAGGTTCTTACCACATTGACAACTATTGTTTCACCCTCATCGGGTGGGGCAGATAATGCAATATAGATAACAGCCGAATCCAGTTCTGATATTCCCTCCCTGTATACCGGAACTTGCAGCTGACCAGGAAATAGCAACAGAGATGGCTCTCCTTCCGACTTTTCAATATGGATTTCAGCAGGATCGAAAGGTATATAATTTTCCGGGAATACTGACCTGACCTCAAATGAGGCCGGTTCAAGCCCGGTGTTTTTCTGAATCAGTCCGGCTATAACAGGTATAAGTCCTAGGGCGGTCAACATGGCAAACCGGTAAAAAGTTGATCTTATCCCAACAAAGAATGCCTGTTTATGCTGGTCAAGGGCATACATATAAAAACCGTCGGCAGCTATATCATGACTTGCTGAAGAGAAAGCAACAATTGCAAATATTCCCAAGGTTATAGGATAAAAGATAGAAAGAGGCATCATAATACCGGTAACGATAAAGGCTAATCCAAGTAGTAGTTGTGTCCATACCACCCAGTTACGTTTTGTGGAGACAACATCAATATATGGGCTCCACAGAGGTTTTATCGCCCAGGGGAGATAAAGCAGGCTTGTCCAGAATACAAATGATGCAATGGAAACTCCCATAGTCTTGTAAATAAGACCGGAAGTTGTCATTACAATGCTGTAAGGTATTCCCTGGTAGAAGTATAGTGTTGGGACCCATGCCCATGGTGAACGATCCTTGCGTCGATTCATAATGAAATATTATAAGTGTTCAAATGTATATCCTTTTGAAGAAAAATAGTCTATGATTTCCTCAAGTCTCATATAGAACTTATCAGTACGGTCAGAGTGTGTGCCAGGATGAATAAGAATGATAGTCCCATTTAATCCGTTTGGATCTGTTACTTCAAAATCCTTAAGCCTCTTCAATAATTCATCTGATGACTTGTAACCAGGCATGTCAGGAGTAGTATAATCTGCATTGGTTCCTGTTCCGGGAGTAAAATTTACCAGAGTTGCTCCCATATCCCTCGTCCATGAAGATATTTCAGCATTATACCATTCATAAGGTGGCAGAAAATATCCGGGAACCTCTGTTCCTGCTTTTTGTTTAATAAGTTCCCCGTAGTTGGATTTAAGATCTGATATAAAATCTTCTTTTGTAAGCAATAATGAATCTCTTTTCTCCCACGAAACATATAGAAGGTGTTTGTCGGAATGAGGACCTATAAGATGTCCATCTGAGATTATCTGCTTTATTATTTCTGAAAAGCGTGGATTTCTGAGAAAATTACCTGTCAGAAAAAATGATCCTTTGGCATTTTTCTTTTCTAGGGTATTAAGGATATGTTTAAAACCCTCTCCGTACTCATCTGCAGAAAAAGTAAGATAGATCACTTTTCTGTTAATATTCTTCCTGACAACTGCTCCATAGGGATCAATGACCACACCAGGTTCCCCTGTACTCTGTTTCAATCCCTCCTCTTCAAGAGATGAAAGGCAATAGCTTAAACTGGCTGTACCGTCCATTGTAGGCTCATTTGTGCTATAATCCCCTATATCATCGTGATAGACCACACTTCCATTCTGAAATTTCTCATATTCATCAGGACGCAACAGTGTTACGCCTATCAGGTTGCTATATATCCTGGCATAAACCGGACCATCTATGAGCCCTCCTTCAGGTATTTTACCAAATATAGAGGTCAATGCTGCATGAGGATATAAAGGATAATCACCTCCGGCCGGAAGTCCGCTTATCATAGATGTTCCCCACGGATTACATCCAAAGAGCCAGTCCCTCAAAGCTGCCTCTGTCTCGATATATGTTTTATCTCCTGTTGCTTCTGTGTATAACATATGCTGGGTAAGAGCTGCAGCAACATAATTATTTGAGCACCAAATAAATGGTATCTTTACTCTGAACGGATCACTCTTTCTCCTTTCTTCCATCCGATTGAGCCCCTTCTTCATAAAGGCTATATATTTTGATGAATATTTTGTTTTTGATTGAGCCAGACCTGCATGTCCAAGGTTAACGAAGGGGTAAAACTGGTAATGACGTGCTGTGTCTTTTTCTATCCATGGTGTGACAGGTTCGAGAGTACCCCAGTAATCTGCATGTTCAAGCCAGACAGAATCGCCTGTGAGACTATAAAGTGACCATGCAGCGAGTTCAAGATCATCGACCCAGTTATCCTCCTCATAGAAATAGGGCGATACATTGCAGGCAGTCTGAGTATTACCGAGATCTGTGAGTGCAAATTCCCATGCATCTTCAGCTTTGACAGCAAACTCTGCTGATAATTCCGGATAGTAATCCCTCAATATTTCTGCACCAAGAGCAAATGAAGAGGCATACTTACCTGCCACAGATGAAACACCTGTGGTTCGGTTCTTATATTTAGCCAATCCCTGTGATTTTCCTGTAACAAAATATACCGGACGGTATAGACCATTTCCATATGAAACCCTATCTTCAGTGGGTATCCTGAATCCCCTGTGGTCACGGTCATCAGCAATCTGGTTGAACATTATACTACTATCCGGATTCATTTTGACAAGCCAGTCAATACCCCATTTAGCCTCATCAAGAATATCAGGTATTCCATTACTGCCTGGATCACCTGAAGCATCATAGCTATCACTATAAATATCAGGATTTCTGGAGTATGCGAAAAGCATTTGGTAAACAGCATTTGCAGATGTAGTAACATACTGTAGGTAATCACTGGCATCATGCCAGCCACCTGTGACATCGATTATTTCCCCTGTCCTTGTGGGATGATCAACAATGAAGCCATCATGAGTATGGCATGAATCTGCATAATATGGATTATAACCGCATCGCTGCTGACGCATATACCTCAGTATATAATCGGCAGTTCCCTGATATACATCGGCTGCAATCCTGAAAGGCTCAGACCTGGTGTAGTTCATGGTGATATAATACCCCCCGGGAGTTTCCAGTTCCGAAAAGTCAAGACGTGCTGCCGATTTCATACCCCAATAAGCTCCACTATATTCATGGGCATCTCCTTCGAAAATTATTCTGTCGGTTATGGCATCACATACAGTGAAACTGTTCACCGGCACTGATTCTTCAGAAATATAAACTGCAACTTTAACAGATACAGGGAGATACCCCAACTGGTTGATACGAATCCACGACTGACCGTACAATGATCCGGAAATAATGAATAAAGTGAATAAACAGGACAGTGACTTTTTCATAAATTTAATTTGATAATGTGTTCCTACCCTTTGTGTCACTTTGTGTTGTACTTTGTGATACTTTGTGGTTTAAAAAATTCTTTTTACCACAAAGGAACACAAAGGTTTCCACGAAGGCTCACAAAGTATTTTATGTATAGCTTTAAAATTTTCAATATAATGTTTGAATCACTGCACCGGGGAAATAATGCTCCAGTATTTCTCTATAGGAATAACCTTTTAAACCCATCACTGCAGCACCTATCTGACAGAGTCCGACACCGTGCCCCCATCCTGCCCCATGCAAAATAAAGATTGTCTCTTCATTATCAATAATCTTCTCAACATAGAAGCATGAACTGTAGAGATGAGATAAGGATAGCGATTTCCTTATTTCAAGTTCCTTCCCGATGATCATTGTAAGCTTTGTTCCCTCTATCCTTAACCTTATTAATCTACCTGAGGCACCTCTTTCAACCGGAACAAGATTTTTTATAATTCCAAAATCGATACCTGTACGGACTTTAACCAGTTCGCTGAGTTCTTGCTGTGTATATTTAACTTCCCACCTGAAGAAATCAGCAGTTTCCTGATCATAATCATTCAATACCTGGTTTAATACTACGCTGTCGGATGTATTGCAAAAAGCATCAGGTTTGTCAGATATCCATTTAATGGCTTCTGCTTCATTAGTCAGATCAATTTTGTTGTTTAATGCTGAATCCTCACTATCAACGACCCTTGTAAGATAGGGATGATTAACAGGTTCCCACACATTCTCAAATAGTTCTGTCATTCCCCCACAACACTTGTAATATCTTGTATCACAGATATTTCCCTCGTATGTAAGCATTTCACCATAAGTAGCTTTTATTGCTTTTTCAATAACCGGAGAAGAGGGACGTGTAATAC
>CAZTXH010000172.1:0-2045 GCA_964617415.1 uncultured Rikenellaceae bacterium
CAACATTCCTTCCTATATTCACCGGGAATGGTGTATTCCTAATTCTTCCGGTAACTTCTCTTCTTTCGCTTTCTATACCGTCAACTGTTATAAAGATTTCTTTACCATCATAATGTGCTGTTACAAAGTGCCAGTTGTTCTCCCAGTTTTCCGGAAGTGAAATCCTTACTTTCTCCTTGTTCCTTGTTGTAATATAGAACTCGAGCTTATCCTTTCCTATCTGGTGAAGTCCGAACTGGTTATTCCCTTTTGTAATAAGAGTTCCTGCTGAACTGCTCAGAGAACGTGGGAATACCCAGAGTGAAAGTGTAAGCTGATCTCCTTCAATCTCCAGTGCTTCATCCCTGTATACTTCCACCCACTGGTCATGGCCGTTTAGATCGATACCTTTTCCGTCTACTCCCGGTACCAGTTTTACCCGTCCCATAACATTTACCATGATATCATTATCTGAAGCATCCTCAAGTGATCTTATCTTTTCAGTGATCCCGGTACTGACAAAATCCCAGATAGCGCCTCCCATACTGCGCGGGTGATCATAAAAAGCATTCCAGTAATCATCGAGTGCTCCTCCCCCGTTACCTGTAACAGCAACATATTCATCAAGAAACGACGGACGTGAATCGATACTGTCGGGAACAAGAAAAACATTTTGTATCAGCCTGTATAATTGCGGATATCTCGGACCAATGATATCTTCACAAGGATGAGCGAAAGCATTTCCACCATACATCCAGAAACGGGTTTCGTCATATTTTTTCCCTTCATCGATCACAGCACAGATATTATCACCTTCACCACTTTCATTGCCTGCACTCCAAAAAAGTATACAAGGATGGTTCCTGTCACGCAGGACCATCTTTCTTGCTCTTTCCCGGTACATACCCTCCCATTCAGTGAATTCGGAAACATACTCCGTAGCATGTGATTCATCGCCGGTCTCATCAACCACATATATACCATACTCATCGGCCAGTTCAAGATATCGTATCACAGGCGGATAGTGTGAAGTCCGTACACAATTGATATTGAATCGTTTAAAAATACCAAGATCCTTCCTGATGGTGGCTTCATCCATTGTGTGTCCAAGTAAGGGATGTTGCATATGGCTGTTTATCCCATTCAGTTTTATCGGAATGCCATTAAGGTAAAATACCTGGTCTTTTATCTCCGTCTCTTTAAAACCGATTCTTCCATTAATAACTTCCAGATTATTACCATCTTCATCAAGTAGTTCGAAAATAAGTGTATAAAGATTCGGATACTCTGCCGACCATTTATCGGGTTCTTCTATATCATCTGAAAGCATTACTGTATGTATGCCCGATGGTTCAACAGAAAATTTGTCAGATAGAATTGTCTTTATGATCTTCTTCCTGCTATTATAAAGAGTGGTTCTTAAAGACAAATCGTTTGTCTCAGCAGAAGAATAATTTTTCACCTCGACAGACAGATCGAGTCTTGCATCACGGTATTCATCATCCAGGTCGGTAGTTGCATACCAATCAAATATATGTAACCTGGGAGCTGCAAAGAGCCATATATCATCAAAGATACCAGCAAGGCGCCAATAATCCTGATCTTCAAGATAATAGCCGTCGCAGTACTTGGTGACCATTACTGCTATCGTATTTCTTCCAGGGTTAAGATATTTAGTTATATTATATTCTGCCGGTTCCTGGGCTCCCTCGTTATAGCCAACTTCCTTGCCGTTGATCCATACAAAAGAGGCTGATGCTGTTTTTTCCATTCGCAGGAATATCTCTCTGTCCTTCCACTCTGTAGGAATTGTGAATGATTTACGGTAGGATCCTGTAGGGTTATACTCTTTCGGGATATAAGGCGGGTTTGGAGGAAAGGGTGTTTTGACATTCCTGAAGAGAGGGTCGCCCTTACCCTGCATCTCCCAGTTTGACGGGACATGGATTGTGTCCCATTTCTTATCATCAAAGTTTGAGGCAAAAAAGTTTTCCGGCATATCTTCAGGCTTCTCTCGATAACAAAACTTCCATGTTCCATTCAGCGACATATAGCTGGATGATTTT
>CAZTXH010000172.1:2055-5605 GCA_964617415.1 uncultured Rikenellaceae bacterium
CCTCATTAACAGACAAAAAAGGAAACAATGGGGTATGTCCCTCTACCTGGTTCTGTTCAAAAACCGATGGATTTTCGAGATAGGAATAGATATCTGACAGGAATGGTTTCTCCTGTGAATATGAGATACTGAATAAAAACAGGGTAAGAAAGGGGATAATCCTTTTCATATTAACATATTTAATAATTATGAGTGTCGGGAATAATTAATAATTAAGTTGAGATTCCTCGTGTGGAATCTCTTATTATCGATTTGTATCATATAACAAATTTATATTAATCTTTTCTGATAGTCAGTTTAATTATTTATGGAAATATACATAAAAAATATAGATGTTTCACAGAGTAGACACAGATTCACAGAGTAATTACAAGTAATTCTGTCGTGCCTTATCCTTTTAATCAGCATTTATAACAACTCAGTGTAACTCTGTATAATTAATATACCATGTATGAAAAATTTTCATATTTTAGTAATTTCATATAAACTATTCAGACACTAATAACCTTAAATCTTTCAAGATGACTTACCTCCGTAAAATTACCACGCTTATTCTTACGGCAATTATTGTTATTGCTGTTCAGTCCTGTAAAAAGTCTGTTCAATCAGACAGATTGAGTATCGACTATGAAAAATATGTAATGCCGAATGGCTTGCAGGTCATCCTCCATACCGATCATTCAGATCCAATTATTTCTTATGCCATAATGTATCATTCCGGATCAAGCCGTGAAATACCGGGCAAGACCGGATTCGCTCATCTTTTTGAGCATCTTCTGTTCAGTGGATCAGAAAATGTGGCTCCCGGTGTTTTTGATCTTGTTATTGAAGGCGCAGGTGGAATGAATAACGGTTTCACCAGCCGGGATGTAACAACCTATTTCGAAATTTTTCCGAAAAATGCTCTTGAGAAGATACTGTGGCTGGAGTCTGACCGTATGGGATTCTTCATCAATTCTGTAACCCAGCGTTTGTTTAACATTCAGCAGAATGTAGTACAGAATGAAAAAAGACAGAGTTATGATAATTCACCATACGGTTTCACCGATTATGTAATATGTAAAAACCTGTATCCCGAAGGACATCCTTATAGTTGGACTGTAATAGGAGAAATGCAAGATATCACCAATGCCAATCTCGACGATGTAAGAGCCTATTATGAAAACTTTTACGGACCTAACAATGCCACACTGGTCCTTGCGGGCGATTTCAATCCCGATTCAGTTAAATTACTGATTGATAAATATTTCGGCGAGATAGAATCTCATGGGCAGGTCGAATCACGGAATGACATGAATGTAACTCTGACAGAGACAAAAAAACTGTATCATGAGGATAATTTTGCCAATGTACCGGAGATAACAATGGTATGGCCGGCTCCTGAAGTATACAGCAAAGACATGTATCCACTCGATTTCCTCGCCACGCTTCTCTCAGAAGGCAAAAAGGCACCTCTGTATAAAGTTCTGGTAAAGGAAAAACAACTAACAACGGGAGCTTATGCATATAATTATAGATCTGAGCTGGCAGGTGAATTTACAATCAGCATCCGAGCCAATGAAGGTAAAACACTTAAGGAGATAGAAGAGGCTGTTAAGGAGGCTTTTGACCGCTTTGATAAGGAAGGTATTACTGAAAAGGATGTTGAAAGAGTTAAGGCACTTAGTGAAATGAGTTTCTACAACCAGATTAACAGTGTATTTTATAAAGGATTGCAACTTGCATTTTACAACACATACCTTGATGATCCCGGATTCATTGAAAAAGATATTGAAAATATTAAAGCTGTCACTCTTGATGATATAATGCGTGTTTACAACCAGTATATCAAAGATAAGCCGCATGTTGTAACCAGCTTTGTACCGAAGGGTGAGCTTTCAATGGCAGCTGACAACTCGATCGATGCAGATGTTAAGGAAGAAGACATAGAAAAGGCATCACAGGTGAAGATTGCTGAAGAAACAGACAAAGAGATTGAAAAAACAACTTCTTCCATCGACCGTACTCAAGAACCACCTGCAGGACCCGAACCGGAGGTAAAGGTTCCTGAAGTATGGAATGCCGAACTTTCAAACGGTATGCAGGTCTATGGTATTCAAAATAAAGAATTACCACTGGCCGAAATAAGTATTATCATTGACGGGGGGATTCTCCAGGACAATGTTGATCTTCCCGGAGTTGCAACACTCACTGCAAACATCCTTCCCCAGGGAACAAAAAATAAAACTCCCGAGGATCTTGAAGAAGAAATAGAGCTACTGGGATCAAACATAAGGGTAAGAGCATCACGTGAAGAGATCTCAATGAATGCAAGTATGTTGTCAAGGAATTTTGGAAAAACAGTTGCACTCATGAAAGAGATACTGTTAGAACCAAGATGGGACTCAACAGAATTTGAAATAGCCCTTACCAATGCGAAGAACTATATCATCCAGGCACAAGTCCAACCGAGAGCTGTCGCAAGCCAGGCTTTCTACAGACTGGTTTATGGGACAGACCATACCTTTGGTTATAATATACGGGGGACACAGGAGTCTGTTGAAAAAATAACAATTAATGACCTCAAAGCTTACTATGAAAATAATTTCTCCCCCTCAATTGCCAGGATCCTGATTGTGGGGAATATATCAAAAGAAGAGGCTCTTAAAGCATTAGAGCCTGTGGCTGATGAGTGGGAAGCCAAAGATGTTACACTTAAGAAATATCCTGAACCTGTAAAACCTGATAAATCAATAATATATTTTATAGATATTCCGGGTTCCAGACAGTCAGTAATACAAATAGGATATCCGGCTATCACGAGAGATAATCCCGACTATATCAAGGCGGAATTCATTAATTACAGGCTCGGCGGAGCATTCACCAGTATTCTTAATCAGATCCTTCGCGAAGAAAAAGGATTTACATATGGAGCTTCAAGTTACTTTTACGAAATGAGGACAACAGCTCCATTCAGTGCAGCATCAAGTGTAAGATCTGATGCAACATTTGAGTCAGTAAAGATATTCAAGGAAGAAATGGAGAAATATTGCCAGGGTGTAACCAATGAAGACCTTCAGTTCATTAAAAACTGTATGATCAGATCAAATGCCCTTCGTTTTGAAACAAATGGAGATCGCCTGGGTATGTTGTCTACAATGACAAAGTACGGGTTTGAGCCCGATTTTATAAAGAAAGAGGAAAACATTATCAGGAATATGACTATTGAGGAACATAAGACAATCACTCAGAAATATATAGTACCTGATAAGATGTATTATGTTATTGTAGGTGATGCGGCCACACAGATGAAACCGCTAGAAAAGATAGGACTTGGGAAACCTGTTGAAATAAAGACTGAAAAATAATAATTAAACCGGAGTTTCAGAACAGAAGAAATTATTTACCTGTCATATTCATCGAAGCGACATAATAATGTTGGTCAATACTTACTGCAGCATCTTTGAAACCTAGTTGTATTGTTTTAAATCTGCGTGTCGGAGATAAAATCATTGATTCACCATTTACATATATCCTCAGAGGCATTTCAAATCCCTGCACACAGTTATTC